>NZ_BAAAQN010000003.1:0-115514 GCF_039531695.1 Catenulispora yoronensis | reverse complement strand
GCGTTCGGCGAGTGGGTCCTCACCCGCCGAACGCCGCTTCGGATTGTCCGAACTACCAAGTTGCTGAACTACCGAGTTGCGGGACTACCGAGTTGCTGAACTACCGGGCTACACCATCAGCTGCTGTGATGAATCGACAGCGCGTAGAACCCGACCGTCGCCCCGACGCTCGCGTCGCTGCCGGTGCTCTGGTCGTAGTCCCCGGCCTTGAAGTACATGCCGTAGCCGTTGAACGTGGACGACGCCGTCCACGTCCGCGCCGCGCCGCCGTTGAGCGACAGGCTGATCGTGCTGCCGCTCAGGCCGATGACGTAGCTCCAGTGCGTGCCCACCGGCACGTTGCCCACGGTGTAGAGCACCTCGTTGCCGCCGGCCGGGGTCTGCTCGATGGCCATCTTGATGTCGCCGTTGGCGTAGTAGAACAGTTCCAGCAGGGGCTTGGTCGACCCGCCGGAGCCGAGGTGGATCTGGCCGACGCACACGTGGTTCGGCACCTTCGTCACCTTCAGAGTGGCACTGAGGGTGTGGTTGCCCGGGGCGAACCAGTTCGCGGCGGCGCCGCTGGACGTCATCTCCCGCAGCTCGGACCGCGAGTAGTTCGAGTTCGGCGTGGTGACGCCGTTCTCGGGGTCCCAGAAGGTCATCGCTCCGTCGTGGGAGTCGGTGTAGAAGTACGAGTCCTGGAACCCGTTCGCGCCTTCCAGCTGGGCCGGGAGGATGGTGGTGGGCGAGCCGGGCGAGCCGGTCGGCAGTTGCAGCTCCCACAGCGACAGGTTGAAGTTGCCGCCCGGGGCGACGTTCGGGTTCAGCCCGCCGCCACCGCCGCCGCCGCTGCCGGTCGGCAGCTTCCACTGCTGGTAGACGCCGCCGTTGCAGGTCCAGATCTGGGACTGGGTGCCGGAGCCGCCGTGGTTGGTGTCGTCCAGGCACTTGCCGGACGCCGGGTTCAGCAGCTCGCCGTTCGACTGCGGGACCCACACCTGGGCGCCGGTTCCGTTGCAGTCGTACAGGTCGACGAGGGTGCCGTTGGCGGTGCCGGCGGAGTGCACGTCCAGGCACTTGCCGAGCACCTGGAGGGTGTTGCCGCTGCTGTCGACGGTCCACTGCTCGGCCGCGGAGCCGTTGCAGGTGTAGATCTGGACCGGGTTGAGGTTGGTGGTGACGGCGCCGCGGTCGTCCAGGCACAGGCCCTGGTATCCGGTGATGGGGCCGGTCACCGTCGCGGCGGAGGCGGCCGGAGCGAGCGTCAGACTGATGCCGGCGACGCTGAGCACCGCGCTGAGGACGCCGGCGCCGAGGATCGCCGTCGGACGACGGCGGTGGCGGCGGGCGCCCCGCTGGTCGGGGCGTGCCCCGTGAGGCCATCTGGCCATGGTGGGATTTCCTTTCCCGGGCGTGGGGCCCGGTCGGGGTGGGGTGCGGGATGGTGCGGGATGGTGCGATATGGGTTGTGCGGTTGGTGCCGTGGGGATGGGTGCTGCCGTGTTGTGTGGCGAGTGCTGTGCAGTGGGTGCTGTGCGGTGGGTGCTGCGCCGTAGGTACCGTGCGGTGTACTCAGATCGCAGGCTTCTGCGACCAGGTCTCCGAGGCGCTGCCGTTGCAGGTGTAGATGTCGGCGGTCGCGTAGTTCGCGGTGGAGGCGCCGGTCACGCTCAGGCACAGGCCGGATCCGGCGCCGACGATCGTGCCTGCCGCCGTGGCCGTCCAATGCTGGCTCGCCGCGCCGTCGCAGGCCTCGATGTCGACCCCGGCGGAGGGCGCGGTGGAGCCGCCGACCACCCCGAGGCAGTCGCCGGACGGGACGCCGACGATCGAGCCGTCGGCCCGGAGGGTCCAGTTCTGGCCGGCGCTGCCGTTGCAGGTGTAGATGTCCGCCGTCGCGCCGGCCTGGGTCGAGCCGCCGCTCACGCTCAGGCACTTGCCGGACAGGCCGCCGACGAGTGTCGTGCTCGTGCTGGTGGGGGCGGACGCGCTGAAGGTGAGGATCCGTGCGCTGCCGGCCGGAATCGTCACGGTGAGCGCGGCGCCGGAGACCGCGAACCCGTGCGGCGTCGGGGCCGGCAGGGTGCCGTCCGCGTGCACGGTCTGCCCGCCGAGCGTGATCCCGCCGGTCGCCGACAGTCCGCCGCTCGCGGTCAGGTCCACCTGGTTCGCCCAGCCGTACGAGGCCGGCAGCGTCAGCTGGACCGTGGTGGCGCCGGTGGACGACGGGTCGTCGACGTCGTCGAGCAGCACGCTGAGGGTTCCGTCCGCGTGCTTGACGGCGTAGGCCCGCACGTCGGCCCAGATCGGATTGGTCAGGTTCAGGAACTGGCCGGTGCCCAGCGCCCGGACCGTCGCCATCCCGTAGTACTCCGGCTGAGCGACCACGCGGCCCGCCGCCGCGTCGGCGGCGGTCAGCGCGCACAGCGGCGTGTACGGCATCGCCGACCCGCACTGCGCGACGCCGCCGTGCATGTAGTTCCCTGAGACGCCTTCACGCGCCATGACGAGTTGCTCGTCGACCTCCCACAGCGCCGAGGCGAAGACGTTGCTCACTCCGGGAGCGCCGCCGCAGTCGGCACTGTTGCTCTCGTCGATGGCCACCGGCACGCCGAGCGGCGCCGCGCTCGCGATCGCCGCGTCGGCCTCGGCCTTCTCGCTGCTGCGCAGCGTCGTCCCGAGCAGCGCGGCGATCGTCGGACTGCCGCCGCAAGCGTTTCCGGTCAACGGATAGTAGTGGTTCGTCAGCTCATTGATTTGCGGCTTCGGCAATGCCTTCTGCGCGCCGACGAACGCGTTCTGGAAGCTGCTGCTCGGCCCGCGCGCCTCGTCGCTGCCCTCGATCGGCACGCCGGGGGCGGCGGCGCGGATCGCCGATACGTAGGCCTGGAAGTCGGTGAGATAGCGCGACGTATTGCCCTGATATGCCGGGTAGAGGTCCGGTTCGTTGCCGATCTCGATGTCCTTCAGCGTCGAGCCCAGTATCCGCTGAGCGGCCTGAGCCTCGTTCGCGGCGCGCGCCGGGTCGTACTGCTTGAGGTTGACGCCGAGGATCACCTTCCATCCGCTGGCGTTCGCGAGTCCGGCCAGCGCGGTGAGGTCGGCCGGGGTGATCGTGGCGACGGACCACGACGGCGCGCTCTCGCCGGTGGAGGTCCAGAACGTCTGGTCCGACTTGTTGCCGCCGATGCGCAGGACGGACGACGGGCTGAGCGTGTCCAGGTACGCCGCGAGGTTCCCCCCGGTGAATCCGGGCTGCGCGAGGTTGTTGGCCTCGAAGGACAGGCCCTCCGCGGCGGCGGTCAGCGAGGTGCCGACGGTGGTGGAGTCGATGCCGATGACCGACGTGGCGGCGGCCGCCGGCGAGGCGGAGCCCGCGACGGGGACGACGAACGCCAGCGCCGTGGTCGCGGCGGCGATCGACGCCAGGGGCAAGCCGGGAGCGCGGAGGCGGAACATGTGGGGCGCACCTTCCACTGATATTCACGTATGTGAACACTGATACGTAGGTGAACGGCGCACACAGTAGGAGACAGCAGCCACCCCGTCAACGCCCTGTCTCAGGACTGCGGGACCGACCTAGTCGTCGGATGGCTTACTAGATGATTGATTCCTGGGGGTTCCGGCTTGCGGGGCCGCACCTTACGTGCGAGACGTGCGAAACGGCTCAGCAGCAAGCATGGGTGACCCGGACGGACACCCTCAGCCTGGTTTGGCTGTGGGTGGCCGGCCGGGGCGGCCAGGCGCCGCTGATCAGCCGTTTCGCGCCGGTACCCCCAGGAATCAATCATCTAGGCTTGCGAAATGACTTCTGATCCTCGTATTGAACTGGCTGAACACCTTTATGAGCAGGCAGTTTTCGGTGGCGACAGCGATGCCTTGACAGCCGCGCATCAGAGCCTTGACGCCGTCGAGGCCGACCATGCCCTCGCCCGCGGCCGCCTGGTCCACGCCCGATTCCTCGAAGACCGGGTCGAGGACGAGCAGGAGCTGGAACTGTTCGAGCGAGCAGCGCGGCTCTACAAGGCGCTCGGCGACCCGCGCGGCGAAGGCGAAGCACTGTTCTGGGTCGGCATAGTCCACCAGGTGATTCGGGACGACACCCCGACGGCGGCGCCGTTCTTCGAGCGCTCCCTGGCCCTGGCCGAGCAGGCGGACGACGCGCTGACCAAGTCCTACGCCCTCAGGCACCTGGGCTTCACCGCGCAGTTTCACGACCGTCTCGACGAAGCCCGCGAGCATCTCGACGAGTCCACGCGGCTGCGCCGGGAACTGGCCTTCCTGCCTGGCGTGGCGGCGAACCTGATCGTGCTCGCCACCCTCGACGTCCAGCAGGGCCGGCCCCAGGACGCGGCGGCCCGTCTCGCGGAGGCGACGGAACTGGCTCAGGAGAGCCGGGCCGCGGCGGTGGTCCGGTGGGCGGACGCGGCGCGGGAGCAACTTGGCCTCACCGGATGACAGCACCTTGAGCACCACTGGAGCCGACGCCCTGATCTGACCATGTGTCAAGCCCCCCAACGAGGCGGCGACGACCGCGCCTACAGCCCTCTGACTTGCACAAATCGATCACCGGTCTACACCAATTCTTGGCAAAACCCTTGACTGGTCTGGACCAATTCAGTTTGCTGTTGGTGAACCACTCTCGTCGCAACACCCTCACACAAGGAGTGGCACATGACCCTTCCTCGCGCGGCCGGGAGAACCCGGCTGCTGGCACTACTGGCCGCGCTGGCGGCGCTGCTGGGCCTGACGATGCTCGTCGGTCCGGCCGCGCCCGCCGGAGCGGCGGCGACCTGCGCGGCGCCCTGGAGCGCCGGCCAGGTGTACACCGGCGGGATGACCGCCTCGTACAACGGGGACAACTGGTCCGCGAAGTGGTGGACCCAAGGCGACATCCCCGGCAACAACGGCCAGGGAGTCTGGGCCGATCAGGGCGCGTGCGGTGGGGGGACCGGCGGCGGGGGCGGCGGCGGGACCGGTTGCAGCTACCCGGCGTGGGCCGCGGGCCACAACTACAACGTCGGCGACATCGTCACCTACACGCCGAACGGCGGGCTCTACATCGCCACCAACGCGAACCCGGGGTACGACCCGACCATCAGCACCTGGTTCTGGTCGCCCTACACCTGCACCGGCGGTGGCGGCGGAGGAGGCGGGGGCGGCGGCGGCTTCGTGGTCAGCCAGGCCCAGTTCAACCAGATGTTCCCGAACCGGAACTCCTTCTACACCTACGACGGCCTGGTCGCGGCCCTGAGCGCCTACCCGGCGTTCGCCACGACCGGCAGCACCACGGTGCAGAAGCAGGAGGCGGCGGCGTTCCTGGCCAACGTCGACCACGAGACCGGCGGCCTGGTGTACGTCAACGAGATCGACCAGTCCGGGAACTACTGCGCGAGCGAGCCCTACGGCTGCCCGGCGGGCACCTACGCCTACTTCGGCCGCGGCCCGATCCAGCTGAGCTGGAACTTCAACTACTACGCGGCCGGCAACGCGATCGGCGTCGACCTGCTCGACAACCCGAGCCTGGTCGCCACCAACGCGGCCATCTCGTGGAAGACCGGCCTCTGGTACTGGATGACCCAGAGCGGCCCCGGCACGATGACCCCGCACAACGCGATGGTCAACGGCGCCGGCTTCGGCCAGACCATCCGCTCCATCAACGGCAGCATCGAGTGCAACGGCGGCAACACCGCCGAGATGCAGGACCGGGTCAACGACTACCAGAGCATCACCGCGATCCTCGGTGTGGCTCCGGGCGGGAACCTGACCTGCTGAGACGCATGAGAGAGGTGGGACCGGCGAAGCGCCGGTCCCACCTCCGCGCGGCGGCCGGCTCGCCTACGTGGCGACCGTGACCGCCGTTGCCTTGTCGAGGACGTCACGCCATTCCTTCAAGACCTGGTCCAACCGGGATCCTTCAGAAGCCATGCGGCCCAGCTGATGTGTCGCGTCCGCGCTCATGAAAGTCTGCTCGTACCCGGTGTGCTGTTTGCAGGTGGCGTCGGCGGCCGCTGTCTGCTTCTCGGCCGACGACGGCGACCCCGAGCCGAGCAGGGCCTTGTCGTTGGACGCCGTCAACGGATCAGGGTACGAGTAACCGGCGGTCTTCATACATGCGCTCCACGCGGCATTGGCTGCCTTCACCAAGGGATCTTGGTGGGTGTCGTCGAGCGCTTTCATACGAAGCGTCTGCACTTCTCCGTAGGCGTCGACGGCCTTGTCGATGTCCAACGTCGCGACCGCCTGTTGCAGGCAGCCTCCGTCGCCGCCGGGCTTTCCGTAGAACGCGGTCGTGACGGCCTCCGGGACGGCGGAAGGCGGCGCCGAGGCCGGGACCGGCTGCGGAAGCCGGTAGCCGTAGGTCTTGGCGTCGTCGACGGTCGCGACGCCGAAGTACACCAGCGGCGGCAGAACAGTGGGCAGATAGTTTCCGCCCCAGCCCTGGGGCAGAGTGAGGCCCTCGGCCTGCATGCACCGCTGTTCGACCTTGGTCACCGCCCGGTAGATCAAGGACTCGTTCACATCGGTCCCGTAGCCGTCGTAGCTGTCCAGAGGCAGCAGCATCGAACCGTCCGAGAAGAGTTCCGCGCCGCCCGGTCCGCGGGCCTGGACAGTGAGTCCGGCGGCATGAGGACCGGTGGCCATGAGCGGGGCGTGCCGGACCGGGTCCGACGCGGGCGCCGCGGTGGATGTGCCCCTGGGGCCGGCGTCGCCGACAGCCAGCCACGCACCGGCGCCGACCGCGGCGGCGACCAGGGCGATCGAGATGGTCGTACGAGTCAAACGGAGAGTCATCGTGAACAGCCCTTGCAGAACCAGGGGTCGAGATCGGGCGGCAGTGCCCGGCGACCCGGATGAGTTCGGGAGACATGAGCGACCGGCCGGCCGGGCCGCCGCGCTGTGCGACGGCGGCCCGGCGGGATGTCGAGCGTCAGAAAGCGATCAGTGCCACTGCTGCCACATGTCGTTGTTGTAGAGGGTGTTCACGAACAGGTTCTGACTGGCGAACTGGCCGTTGGCGTTGGGGCCGTTGCCGCCGTCGAGCACCCAGCCGCTCATCCAGTTGTGGAGAAGCCAGCTGCCGTTGGAAAGGTGGATCTCGATCCAGTCCTGGTTCAGGTCGGCGTTGCTGGATCCCTCGCTGCACGGTTGCATCGAGACACTCCCGTAGGAGCTCCACTCCCGATTGCCCTTCAGGCAGGACGCGTAGTACGAGTACCAGACGTTTCCGTTTGGGTCCTCCATCACCTGTCGTGGATGCTCAGTGAACGAGCCGTTGGTCTGCCGCACGTCGTACCACCAGATGTCGGGGTACTGACTGGTCACCGGGTTGGTGCAGGAGTTGGTGTAGACGTTGAACGTGCCGTTGTTCGCCTTGTCCGACCTGAGACAGGCGCCGGTCCGGGCGTTGGTCCACGTGACGAAGCCGTCCGCGAAGGCCGGGCCGGCCTCGCCGGCGAAGACCGCGGCGACGACCCCGACCGCCAACGCGATCCGACGGAGCCGCCGCCGCTTCTTGTTCGAATCCGAGCTGATCATCAGCGATCCCCATTTCAGCCGGCCTCGGCCGGCCCCTGTGCCACCGCCTCGTTCTGAGGCCCGGAACCACAGTGCAGGGGGTCGCTGACGGGTCACCGACGCGTCACCGACGCCTCGCCGACGCTGCGGGCGAGACGCCGGTCACCGGACGTCCGAATCAATAGCCTGATGGTTCGGTCGCTACCTCGTCACCGCGCGGTACGCGTCGACCAGCCCGTGCCCGTAGAAACTGTCGTTCCCGGCGGGCCCGGTGCAGGTGGAGCCGCCCGGGTCGGGCTCGGTGGCCGGGCAGGACAGCGGGTCGGCCTGGGCGTCGAGCAGGGCGCGCAGCTGGGCCGGGGTGGCGCCGGGGTGGGTGCTGGCGAGCAGGGCGCCGACGCCGGTGGCGTGCGGCGAGGCCATGGACGTGCCCTGCGCGTAGCCCCAGGTGCCGCCGGGCAGTGTGCTCAGCACGCGGCCGTTCTGGTCCGGGGTGTCGGGGATCTGGTAGATGCGGTCGCCGCCGGGTGCGGCCACCTCGACCTTGCCCTGGCCGAAGGACGAGTAGTACGAGCGGGCGTTGAACGCGCCGGTCGCCGAGACGCTGACGACGCCGGGCAGTTCGGCCGGGATGTCCAGGCAGGAGGTGGTGATGGGGCGGGTCACCGGGGTGGTGTCGTCCGGCGAGGTGGTGTCAGTGGTCTTATGTGCCAGGTCCTGGTTCTCGTTGCCGGCCGCGGCGAAGCTCAGCACGCCGTTGTTGGTGGCGAAGTCGACGGCCCGCTTGACCGAGTCGACGATCGCCGCCTGGTCGGGATCGGTCGTGCAGTTGTAGAGCCAGGGGTCGACGAAGTAGCTGTTGTTGGTGACCTGGAAGTGGTGGTGACCGGCCCAGACGAAGCCGCAGACCGCGTACTCGGGGTAGATGAAGCCGCCGTCGTCGACGACCTTCACCGCGGCCAGGCGGACGTTCGGCGCCACGCCGATCACGCCGGTGTTGTTGTCGGCCGCGGCGATGATGCCGGCCACGTGCGTGCCGTGGCTGCTGGTGGTGGGCTGCCAGGCCGCGTAGGAGGTGTCGGGGACGCCGCCGGCGGTGCAGCCGACCGAGTCCGCGGCGTCGATGTTCGGCGCCAGGTTCGGGTGGGTGGCGTCGATGCCGGAGTCCAGGACGCCGACCACGACCGAGCGGCTGCCCTCGTTGACCGCGTGCGCCCGGTCGGCGCCGATCGCCCGCATGTCCCACTGGTTGGCCTGGAGCGCGGCCGGGGTGGCGGCGGCGGAGTCCGGCGACACCACGTCCACCGGGTCGCCCTCGGCGGCGAGCGCGGCGGTGCGCGACGCACCGGCCGAGTCGATGCCCTTCAGCGCGCGCAGGTGCGCCCCGAAGGCCGGATCGGTGGAGCGCGCGATGATGACGCCGATCTCCTCGTAGGCGATCACCACCGTGCCGCCGTTGTCGGCGATCTCCCGCTCGGCCTTCTGGACCTGGCCGTGGTTGGCGCGGGTGTTGACCACATAGCTCAGCAGCGGGCCGACCGCGGCCTGCCCGCCGGAGGCGGCCGGGGCGGAGGCCGGGCCGGCGGCCGCGGCGCCGATCGTCGGCATGGTCATCGCGGCGGCCGTGGCGGCCACGACGCCGAGCGTTGTCAGGGTTCTCCTGGCATGTCTCATGCGCCGGACGTTAGAACGCTGATAAAGACCCGACAAGAGAGAGAACCCTTGTCATGTCAGATCCCTGCGAACAGGTCGCCCTCCAGGCGGCCGGCCGGGGCCAGGTCCGGACGGCGGTGGGCCAGGTGGTAGTGCTCCTCCCCCGCGATCAGCCGGCCGACGTTGTTCGACAAGGCGAAGAACGGCCCGTGGACGCTCAGCTGGGTGGCGTGGGCGCGCAGCGCGGCCGCCTTCGCCGCGAGATGGCCGGAGCCGTCGATCACGCAGGTGGCGAAGCTGTCGTCGGTCACGCTGATGGCGGACTCGTCCAGCAGGAACGGCGTGTGGTTCTCGGCCTGCAACGCCTTGGCGCTGAACCGTGCCGCGCTGCGCGGATGGCAGTTCCAGTAGATCTTCGAGACGATATGCGGCTCGCGACCGCCTGGCGGGTCGACCGCGAGCCCGGCCAGCTCCGCGGCGCGCATCGCGACGCGGTGCGTCTGGATGTGGTCGGGGTGGCCGTAGCCGCCGTCGGGGCCGTAGGTGACCATCACCTGCGGACGCAGTTCCCTGATGATGTCGGCCAGCGGCAGCGCGGCCTCGTCGGGATCGGCGCGCCAGAACGACCGCGGGTGGTCGTTGCTCGGGGAGCCCATCATCCCGGAGTCGCGATAACGGTCGGCCCCGCGCAGGATCCGGTGGTCGGTGACTCCGAGGGCTGACATCGCGTTCCGCAGTTCGCCCTCCCGGTGCTCGGCGAGGCGGTCCTCGTGGGCGGCGCCGAGGTGGGCCAGTTCCGGCACCACGATGTCGCCCTCTTCGCCGAGCGTGCAGGTCACCAACGCCACGTGGACGCCCTCGGCGGCGTACCGGGCCATGGTGGCGCCGTTGTCGATCGTCTCGTCGTCGGGATGCGCGTGGACCAGGAGCAGGCAGCGCGGGTCGGCGTCAGCCATTCCGGCCGCCCGCGCGCTCCATGGCCTCGCGCACGCTGCGCGGGCGCATGTCCGTCCAGGCGGCGTCGATGTGGGCCAGGCAGTCCTCGCGGCTGCCGGTGAAGCCCTCGGCCCGCCAGCCGGCCGGCAGCGGCGATCCGGCCGGCCAGATCGAATACTGGTCCTCGTCGTTCATCACGACCTGGGTGGCGCTCATGACTCCTCCTTCGAAGCGAGCAGCAGATCCGCCTCCTCGTCCGTAAGGCCGGCGAGTTCGGCGGCGACGATGTCCTCCACGGCGACGGCGAGATCGCGGAGCCGGGGGTGGGTCAGCAGCGTGCGGATCGGCACCCGGATGTCGGTGGCGGCGTGGATCCGGGCGGCCACCCGCATCGCCATGAGGGAGTGGCCGCCGAGGTGGAAGAAGTGGTCGTGGACGCGGATCCGCTCGATGCCGAGGACCTCGGCCCAGACCTCGGCGACGAGTTGCTCGGCGTCGGTGAGCGGGCCGGTGTCGGGAGCGGCATCGCTCTCCGGCTGCTCAGGCGCCGCCGCCGACGCCCCCAGCGCCCCCAACGCCGCCAACGCCGCACGGTCGACCTTGCCGGAGACGGTGAGCGGGAGGCGGTCGACGACGACGATCCGGCCGGGGACTAGGTGCGGCGGAAGGGTCTCGGCGAGATGCGTGCGGAGCTGGTCGGTGAGCTGTGGGTTCACCGCAGCGGCGACGACATACGCCACGAGCGCGTCGTCACGGACCACCACCGCCGCGTCGCCGATCAGCGGGTGACTCAGGATCCGATGTTCCACTTCGCCGGGCTCCACCCGGAACCCGCGCACCTTCACCTGGTCGTCGAGCCGCCCCAGGAACTCCAGCTGGCCGTCGTTCCGCCACCGGGCCAGATCGCCTGTGTGGTACCGGCGCGCGCCCGGCGCACCATGCGGGTCCGGCGTGAAGCGTTCGGCGGTGAGGACCGGCCTGCCGATGTAGCCGCGGGCGACGCCGCTGCCGCCGATCACCAGTTCGCCGACGGCGCCGGGCGGCACTTCCCGTCCGGAGCGGTCGAGCACCTGAACACTCGTGGCCGCGATGGGGCGGCCGATCGGCGGCCGACCGCCGGATCCCTTTGCGCCGGAACCCTTTGCGCCGGCCCCGGTCAGCTCGGCCGAGGTGGCGATGATCGTGGCCTCCGTCGGCCCATAGGTGTTGACGAGGCGGATCCGGTCGCCGAACCTGTCCCGCCACTTCGTGACCGCGCTCGCGTGGACCTGCTCCCCGCCGAGGACGACGAGCCGCAGCGCATCAGGCCACTCGATCTCGTCGACAAGCTCGACCAGCCGGTGCCAGTGGGCGGTCGGCAGGTCCAGCACAGTGACGTCGGGAGCGGCGGCGAGGAAGTCGGGAAGCGACGCGCCGCCCTCCGGCAGCAGCCGCACTTCGGCGCCGGCCGCGAGGGCCGGGAAGATCTCCTCGGCGTGGGTGTCGAAGCTCAGCGAGGCGAACTGCACGACCACGTCGTCCGGCCCGAGTTCGTACTCGTCCACCATCCAGCGGATCCGGGCGGCCAGGTTCGCGTGGGTGACCGTGACGCCTTTGGGCGCTCCGGTCGAGCCGGAGGTGTAGATGATGTAGGCGGGCGCGCTCTCGACGGCGGCCTGCCGTGCCAGCGACGTATCAGGGTTCTCCAGTGCGGCGGGACCGGTGATCACCACTGACGCGCCGGAGTCAGCGATCATCAGCTCTCGACGACGCAGTGGGTATTCCGGGTCGAGCGGGAGGTAGGCCGCCCCGGCGTACCAGGCTGCCAGCAGCGCGACGATCATGTCGCCGGACCGGGGCAGGCACACGCCGACGATCGCGGCCCCGGCCAGCGACGCCGCGAGCCGGCGGGCTCGTTCGTCCAGCTCCGCGTAGGTGAGCGCCTCGGTGCCGCAGGTGACGGCGACGGCGTCGGGCATGCTGCGCACCGTCGCCGCGATCAGCTCCGGGACCATCGGTCCCCGGTCGGGCGCGGCGTGCGCGTGGGCGTCCACGAGCCGCCGGTCGGCGGCGGTGAGCATGGGCAGCGCCGAGATCGGGCGGTACGGATCGGCCGCGATGCCGTCGAGCACCAGGACCAGGCGCTCGGCGAGCGTGGCGATCGTCGGCGCGTCGAAGAGTTCTGCGTCGTAGTCGAGGAGCAGGGACAGCCCGTCGTCGTCGCGCCAGGCTTCCAGCATCAGGTCGAACTTCGCCTGCCGGTATCCGGCGTCGAACGGCGTCAGGCCGAGGTCGGCGAACCGGTCGGTGACCGCGTCCTCGTCCTGGCTGTGCAGGATCGCCATGGTCTGGAACAGCGGCGTCCGGCTCGGGTCGCGCTCGACGGCGAGCAGGCCGAGCAGCTCCTCGAACGGGACGTCCTGGTGCGCGAGGGCGTCCAGGACCGTCGTCCGGGTCCGGGCCAGGAGGTCGTCGAACCGGGGATCGCCTGCGAGATCGCCGCGCAGCACCAGGGTTCGGGTGAAGTAGCCGACGACGCGCTCGATCTCGACGGAGTCGCGGCCGGCCGCGGGCGTGCCCACCAGGATGTCGTTCTGGCCGCTGTGGCGGGACAGGAGGATCTGGTAGGCGGCGAGCAGCACCATGAACGGCGTCGCGCCGTGCTCGCGGCCGATCCGTTCCAGGCGCTCGGTCAGGTCGGCCGGGATCCGGAACCCGTGGATGCCGCCGCGATGCCGGGAGAGCGGGGGACGCGGATGGTCGGTCGGGAAGTCGAGCACTGTCGGTTCGGCGAGCTGGGTGCGCCAGTATGCGAGGTCTGATTCCCGGTCGCGGTTCCAGTAGTCGGGGTCGATGTCGGCGTACTGGACGAGGTGGTCCTGGAACGGCGGGCCTTGATCCGTCCGACGTGCCGTGTACAGGGCTGCCAGGTCGTCTCGCAGGATGTTGAGCGACCAGCCGTCGCCTGCGATGTGGTGCAGGACGAGACAGAAGACGTGGTCGTCGTCGGCGAGGCGGATCAGGGCGGCGCGCAGCGGCGGGGCAGCGGTCAGGTCGAAGGGTTCGTTGACGCGGTCGGCGACCAGGTTGCGGGCTTCGTGCTCGGCGGCGGCGAGTGCGGCCCCGGCCGCGGTTCCAGCTCCGGCCCCAGCTCCGGCTCCAGCGAGCTCGATGCGCTCGACGTCGATAGCACCGTGCGGCTCCACGATCGCCATCGGCGTCCCGTCCTGATCGGGATACCGGGTTCGGAGCGTCTGATGGCGCATGGCGAGATCGTCGAGCGCGGCGCAGAAGGCATCCGCGTCGAGGGGCCCGCGCAGGCGCCACACGTTGTACATGTTGTAGGCGGCGCTCTCCGGTTCCAGCGCGTGCAGGAACCAGAGACGTTGCTGCGCGGGCGAGAGCCTCGGCACGCTGCTTGGCTGCTGCGCCACAATCGCACTGTTCTTATAAGCGGCCTGCTCGGCGTCGCGCCGCTCCTCCAATACGGCGGCGAGACCACCGACAGTCGGGTTGGCGAACAGCTCGCCGATCGGCAGCCGGTCCAGACGCGCGACCGCCTTCGCGGCCAGGAGCGAATGACCGCCGAGGGCGAAGAAGTCGTCGTCCACGCCGAGCGAGATCCGCGCATCGTCGTGGCCGAGGACGTCGGCGAAGACCTCGGCGACCCGGCGCTGGGCCGGTGTGCTCGGCGACGCGCCGCGGGCCTGCGTGGGCAGGACCACGAGCTGCGGGAGCGCGCGCCGGTCGACTTTGCCGTTGGGGGTCAGGGGCAGCGCGTCGACCGGGATCACGAGCGAGGGGACCAGCGCCGGCGGCAGCCTCGTGGCCGCGTAGGCGATCACGCGGTCCG
Source organism: Catenulispora yoronensis (assembly GCF_039531695.1). Lineage (NCBI taxonomy): Bacteria > Bacillati > Actinomycetota > Actinomycetes > Catenulisporales > Catenulisporaceae > Catenulispora > Catenulispora yoronensis. Next base: position 101,593 of record NZ_BAAAQN010000003.1, on the reverse strand, counting down.
TCTCGCCAACGATGTACGCCACCAGCAGGTCGTCCCGGACGGCGACGGCCGCGGCCCGGACCTGCGGATGGGAGCCGAGGACGGCTTCGATCTCGCCGAGCTCGATGCGGTGGCCGCGCAGCTTCACCTGGTCGTCGGTCCGGCCGAGGAACTCGATCCGGCCGTCGGCGCGGCGGCGCACGCGGTCGCCGGTGTCGTAGAACCGCGAGCCCGCCGGGCCGAACGGGTCCGGCCGGAACTTGTCGGCGGTCAGACCGGGCCGGCCGAGGTAGCCGAGCGCTACCCCGTCGCCGGCGATCCACAGCTGCCCGGGCACGCCGATCGGCACCGGTTCCCCGCGATCGTCGAGGACGTGGAGGCGGGTGCCGGCGATCGGGCCGCCGATCAGCACTTCCTGAGGATCCGGCGGCACCTCCCAGAACGAGGACCAGATGGTCGTCTCGGTCGGTCCGTACATGTTCACCAGCCGCCGCACCCGGCCGCGCAGGTCGCGGGCGAGCTGCGGCGGCAGCGCCTCGCCGCCGACCAGGGCGTCGAGGGAGCCGCCAGCGCCGCGGGCGCCGCCGGTGAAGCCGGCTTCCAGCAGCAGGCGCCAGCCGGAGGGCGTGGCCTGGACGTCGGTGACGCCAGTGCGCTCGATCAGCTTGATCAGCGCTGCGCCGTCGCGGGCAGCGCCGTCCGGGACCAGGACGACGCGGCCGCCGCCGGTGAGCGGGAGGAAGATTTCGAGGGCTGAGATGTCGAACGACAGCGAGGTGAGCCCGAGCCAGCCGCGGCCGGCTTGGTCGCCGAGCAGTTCGGTCATGGCCTGGAGGAAGGCCGCGAGGGCGCGGTGCGGGACGGCCACGCCTTTGGGGCGGCCGGTCGAGCCGGAGGTGTAGAGGACGTAGGCGGGGGATTCGAGATCTGTGGGGTGACGGTGGTCCGCCGTGTCCGGCTCCGCGGGCCGGGCGCCTGGTTCGGTGTCCTCCAGCAGGAGGAGATCCCCGGTGGGGAACCGGTCGGCGAGTGCGCGTTCGGTGAGCAGGACCGAGGCGTCCGAGTCGGCGAGGATCAGGGCCGTGCGATCGGGCGGGAACTCCGGATCCAGCGGGAGATACGCTGCGCCGAGACGCCACACCGCCAGCAGAGCGGCGATCAGGTCGGGCGTGCGGCGCAGCGAGACGGCGATCAGGCCTCGGCGGTCCCCCAAAAGGGCCGCGATCTCGTCAGCACGTGCGTCGAGCTGCGCATATGTCAGCTCCCTGTCGGCGCCAGTGACCGCGACCGCGTCCGGAGTCACTGCCATCTGCGCGGCGATCGTCTCACCGGGCGTTCGGCGCAGCAGCGCGGCGGCCGGTTCGGTCCAGGCGCTGTCGTTCCACCGGTTCACGATCTCGGCACGCTCAGCCGGGCTCAGGAGCATCAGTTCACTGATGCGTGCCTCCGGGCGCGCCGTGACGTCTTCCAGCAGGGCGACAAAGCTCGCGGTCATCCGCTCGATCGTCGAGCGGTCGAAGAGGTCGGTGTCGTAGGTGAACACCGCGTTCGCGCCATTCGGTCCCTGATAGACGTCGAGCCCGACATCGGTCTTCGCGCCGCTGAGACCCTGGTCGAAGATCTCGGCGTCGAGCTCGCCGAGGCGCGGCTTGGCCTCCGGCTGGCGCAGCAGCATGAACATCGCCTGGAACAGCGGCGTCCGGCTGCGGTCGCGCTCGATCCGCAGCTCGCCCAGGATCCGCTCCAGCGGCACCTCCGGACCGCTGATAGCGCGCAGCACCCGACCCCGAGTGGCCCGGACGAAGTCGCGAAACGCCGGATCGGCACGCAGATCACCGCGCAGAACGACGGTGCCCGCGAAGTACCCGACCACCGACTCGGTCTCCACATCGCCGCGGCCCAGAATCGGCGTCCCGACCGTGAGGTCGCGCTGACCGCTGTAGCGGGCGAGCAGGACCTGATACGCGGCCAGCAGCACAACGAACAGAGTGCTGCGCTCGGCGCGCGCCACCGTTTCCAGCCGACGCACCAAGTCCGCTGACAACTCGAACACCAGCCGCTCGCCCTGACCGGACCGCACCGGACGACGCGGCCGATCGGTCGGCAACTCCAGCACCGGGGCGCCGGCCAACTGCTCGGTCCAGAAGCCCAGCGCGGCGGCGTCGGGCTGCGCCAGCCGACGGACATGGTCGAAGTACGACATCGACAACGGCGCCAGAGGCGACGGCCGCCCGGCCGCGAACGCCGCGTAGAGCTCCGAAACCTCGCGCAGCAGCACTTCCAACGACCAACCATCGCCGGCTATGTGGTGCAGCACCACACCGAAAATGTGATCGTCGGCCGCAAGCCGGACGAGGGTGAGCCGCAGCACGGGACCGTGCTCCAGGTCGAAGGGGCGGTCGGCGCGCTCGGCAACGAGCTTGCGCGCCTGCTCGGGGTCGGGAGCCCAAGAAGAATCGGTCCGCCCTGAAGCGCTGACGCCGCTGCTGCGCGCAGCAAAAGGCTCGCGAACATGCTCCGGATCCGGAGCGCCAGACCGACTGACCCGCCCCGGATCGCCAAAACCGGCAGTGGCCTCGGCAACGAGATCGCGGGTGTTCTTAGCCTCCGGAGCGTCGGACAAGTCGATCCACTCGGAATCGCCAAGGCCGTCGGCAAGCTCAGCACCCGAAAGGTCGATCCGCTCCAACTTCGGCCCGCGGTCCCCGATGCTCTGCATCGGGCGCCCGCCCTCGTCCCCGAAGCTGCTGCGCAGCATCGGGTGCCGGTCGATCAGTTCTGTCAGGGCCCTGTCGAGCGCTTCGACGTTCAGGTCGCCGCGGATTCGCAGCGTCGTGGGCATGTTGTAGGAAGTGTCGGTCGGGTCCAGGCGGTAGAGGAACCAGAGCCGTTCCTGCGCGGGTGACAGTGATGCGGAGCGTGCTGGATCGCGGCGTGGCTCGACGTCGGACGGTGCCGGTCGGCCGGTTGCGCGGTACTCGCCCACCAGTGCCGCGGTGCCGGCTGGGGTCGGCTGTTCAAAGAAGGCGTCGAGCGTCAGTACCGCACGGAGTTCGGCCCGGACCCTGGCCATGATCTGGGTCGCCAGGAGGGAATGGCCGCCGAGGTCGAACAGGTTGGCGTGCGGGTCCAGGTCGTCCGTCTCCAGTACCTCGCACCAGATGCGGTGGACCGCGGCGGCGAGTCCGTCGTCCGCGACGGCGGTCACCGGCCCGCGTCCGGCGAGACGTGGCCGCTGAGGTAGGCCGTCATCGAGTCCAGGTCGCGGAACCAGGAATCGTCGTCGAGGTCCAGGATCACCTCCAGCTCGTTCTCGACGGCGTCGATCAGCCGGACCAGCGCGAGGGACCCGATGCCGAGCGCGGCCAGGGTGCAGTCGGCGTCGAGGATCCGTCGCGCCGAGACCTCGCCGTCGCAGCATTCCGCGAGCGCGTTCGCCAGCCACTCCCGCAACACCGGTTCGGTCACAGCAGGTCCTCCTTGAGCGCGGTGAGGAAGGCGGCGGCGTCGCGGCCGTTGATCACCCGGTGGTCGTAGGCGAGGCCGATGTGGGTGACGGTGCGCGAGGCGACCGCGCCGTCCTCGTCCAAGACGACCTCGCGCTGCGGCGCGGTCACGGCGAGGGCGCACACCTGGCCTGGGAAGACGAACGGGATCGCCAGCGTGATGTCCGCGTCGGTGTGGAGGGTGACCGCGAAGTTCGCACCGTCCAGATCCTCGGGCCGGAAGGTCTGCTCCATCGCCGCGAGCCGGAAGTTCATGAGCTGCGAGGCCAGTTCCTTGACGCCGAGTCGCGCGGCGTCGCGCACGACCGGGACATAGAGCCCCTTGCCGAGATCCACCGTGACGCCGACGTGAGCGGCCTCGGCCAACCGGACCCGGTCGCCGTCGAGAGTCGCGAAGAACAGGGGGAACCGGTCGTGGAGGTTGGCGACCGCCCTGACACAGAGCTCTGCCAGACCCACCGGCCGCCGGACTTCCTTGGTGAGCCTGGCGGCCTCGGCGAGCGACCGGCCGATGTCCATCTTCATCACGGTGTAGGCGGCGGGAATCGTCGCGTGCGACTCGCTGACCGCGCGCCCCACCGCCTGCTGAACCCGCGACAGCGCCTGGGTCACCGCCGACGCCGCGAGTTCGGCGATGTCGGTACGCCGCACCACCTTGATCCCGAGCTCGGCGACTCGCTCCGGCGCGATGCCGAGCTCCTCCATGAGCGCCCGCGCCGGACCGGTGATCACGACACAGGCCGTGCCGTCGGACGCGGCCCCGGCAGCGCCCTCGTCCCCGACCGGCGACACAGCCGCCGGCTGCTCCGGCGGAACCGGCGACAACGTCGCGATCAGCTGCCCCGGCGTCACCGTGGCGCCGACCGGCACCACCTGGCTCAGGTACCCGGCTGCCTCGGCAGCGAGTTCCTCGGCGGCCTTGGACGTCTCGACCGTCGCCACCGGATCGCCGACGGCCACCGGCTTCCCGTGCTCGGCGAGCCATTCGGTGAGCAGGTACTCGGCGTCGTTGTTGCTCAGCTTCGGGACACGGATCTGCGTCGCGTCCGCGGCCTCCGCAGCCTCCACGGCTTCCGTCGCCTCCGTCATGTCAGCACCTCCAGAACCTGCCGATGGATCGTCTCCGCCCGCGTCAGCACCTCGCGCTCCAGATGGGACGCGGTCGGGATGACGCTGTCGACCGAGTGCACGAGGGTGACCGGCCGATCCAGCCGGCCCCACAGGCCGGCATGCAGCCGATGCGCGACCTCGGCGCCCCACGTCCCGCCGCCGGTGCTCTCCTCGGCGACGAAGACGAACCGCGCGCCGGTGGCCTCCACCGCGGCGGCCTCGATCGGAAACGGATAGAGCCGCGAGGGGATCATCAGTATGCTGCTGATATCCGCCTCGAACAGCAGCGACCGCATGGCTTCCAGAGCCCGGTGCGCCATGCCGCCGGGAGCGATGAGGACGCAGTCCGGCCGCTCGTCCAGGAACACCCGCACGACACCGTCATCGGTGCGATCCCACCGGAACGGATCGACGTCGGGGAACATCGGCTGCGTGTACGTCACCTTGTCCTCGACGAACAAGCACGGCTCGCCGAGCGCCAGCATCTCGCCGAAGACATCGAGGTTGTCGTGGAACGGCGAGAGCTCGTAGACCGAAAGCCCGGGCACCCCCAAGAAGTGCTTCATCGGGCTCTGACTATGCGTGGGCCCGTAGCCGCGCCCGCCGCCGCTGGGACACCGCACCACCATGCGCATCGGCAACCGCGAACCGTACATCGACACCGACTTGCTGGCGAAGTTCACCAGCGGATCAAAGGCGAGCGCGACGAAGTCGCCGAACATGACCTCGACGATCGCCGCGTCGCCGCACAGCGCCAGGCCGCTGGCGACGCCGGTGATGCCCGCCTCGCTGATCGGCGTCGACAGCACCTGATCGGGGAACCGCTCGGACAGCCCCCGGGTCACCTTGAACGCACCGCCGTAGGGGTCGGCGATGTCCTCGCCGAGCAGATGGACGCCCCGGTCGGCGGCCAGCACGGCGTGCAGCGCGGCGTTGAGGTTCTCGGCGACTCTCATCGGGCGGCCCACCGGGACGGCGGCCGACCCGCGACGTCGGCGACGACGCTCCGGATGTGGTCGCGCTGCATCCGGTCGGCCCGCTCGAACTGCTCGGGATGGTCGCGCTCGTAACGCGTGTACCAGTCGCGGGAGCGGGCGTGCTCGACCTCGTCGGCCGAGCGCGTGTCGTCACCCTTGCTGTGCGGGCCGAGGCGGTCGGTGGCGAACTCCACGACCAGCGGCTCACCCGCTCGAACCGCGTCGACGGCCGGGGCGAGGATCTCCCGGATCTCGGTCACGTCCCGCGAGTCGACGCCGAGATGGCGGATACCGAACCCGGCGGCTCGGCCGGCGATCGTCCCGGCCAGGTGACGCGCCGTGGGCGTCGACTGCGCGATCCCGTTGTTCTCGACCACCACCAGCAGCGGCAGCCGCCACAGCGCGGCCAGGTTGAGCGCCTCGTAGACGGCGCCCTCGCCCCACGTCCCGTCGCCGATATAGGCGCAGGCCAGCGCGCCCGGACGCGTACGCCGCAGATGGAGCGCGGTCCCGGTGGCGATCGGGAGACTCTGGCCCTGCACACCGGTGGACAGGTAGCCCTCGCGGTAAATGTGCTGGCTGCCCCCGACGCCATCGCAGATCGCACCTTCCCGGCCCATGATCTCGGCGAGCAAGCCGGCGGGATCGCGATAGCGCGCCAGGTAGTGTCCGTGGCTGCGATGGTTGCCGAAGACGAAGTCGCCGTCCCGAAGCAGGCCACTGACAGCGACAGCGACGTACTCCTGTCCCAGGCAAGTGTGGGTGGTTCCGTTGAGCTCTCCACGGCTGAACAGGTCAAGGAGTTCGAGCTCGAAGTGACGGATCAGCAGGAGGAGTTCGAGGTCTGCGTCCGCGAGTCGGCCACAGGGCGCTTCAGTGCGCGTTGACGGCATCGAGCGCTCCGGCGATCGTCGGGTTGTCGAACAGGACGTCGATCGGTATCTCGATGCCGAGGCGGGCCCGCATGCGCGCGACGATCTGGGTGACGGTCAGCGAATGCCCGTCGAGATCGAACAGGTCGTCATCGACCTCGACCCGGGGAACACCCAGCACCTCCTGCCAGATCTCCCGGATCTGCTCGACGAGGTCGGCGTCGGCTCCGGCTCCGCCGCTCGCTCCGGTGGCGGCGGGAAGATGGCCAGAACTGCCGTCTTCGTGCGCCGGCTCCGCGGAGGGTACAGTCTCTGCGGCGTCCGGCACGACTGTGAGCAGATCGGCGATCAGCCGATCGGGATCGTCGGCCAACCGCCGCAACACCGCGCCCAACTCGTCGGCGAAGGGCTGAGCATGCTCCGCGGCCCGTGCCGAATACCGAAGGCTGCCCAGGAGCGCCCGACCGGTGTCGACGATCTGGAGTTGCAGATCCCCGCGCACAGCCCCGTTGAAGACCAGCCACTCGACATCCGCGTCGATCCGCTCGGACTGCTTGCGGTAGCTCACGGAGATCGGTGCCAGCGCGGCGTGCGGCGCGATCCGAGGCACGGCCCGGGCCAGCGGAACCTCGCGGAACCGGTAGATGTCCCGCAGCTCGGAACGCACGCGGAGGCCGAACTCACGGAAAGTCAGATCCTCCGCAGGCTCGGAGGCGAGCAGCAATTCGTTGACGAAGGGCCCGATCAGGTCGGCCGTGTCGGACGTCCGGGTCGACAGGTCGATCGCCGTGACCGGCCTGCTGTTCCCGTACGAGAACAGCAACACGTGCAGCGCCGCCGCTGTCGCCTCGAAGACGGTCAGCCCAGGGACTTCGACCCTCGGCAGTTCGAGGTCGAGAACCGCACCGGCCTCGGCGCGCCGGGAGTTGAGGATGCCGTTACGGACGACAACCGGAGCCTGACCACGCCACCGCGGCTTCCAGAACTCCCGCGCCGCGACCAGAGCGGCGTCGACCCGCCGCCGTTCAGCATCGGCGTGCTCTGCGAAGCTGATCGGCAGCGGTCTGATCTCGCTGCCGTCGCAGAACGCGAGGAGATCACGCACGACCAAGTCCTTGGAGAATCCGTCGAAGACGGTGTGATGCGCGGTGACGACCAGGTCCCGGCCGAACAGCACGAACCGGATCAGCGGCCCGCGCTCCAGATCGAAAGGCCGGGCGATCTCGTCCTCGGCCCGCTCCCCCGGGGCCGCGATCCGCAGCCCGGGCACGGTCTCGGCCGGGGCCACGTAGGTGATCCCGTCGCGCTCGACCAGCGCGCCGGCCAGCAGCGGATGCCGTTCGACAAGCGCCGTGCAGGCCTTCGCCACGGTCCCGGCGTCGATCCCGGCGTCGATCCCGGCGCCCAGCCGGAGCACCAGCGGCATGTGATAGGCGGTGCCGCCGGAGGCCAGGTGCGCCATCCGGATCCCGTGCTGGGCGAACGCCGCTTCGGTCAGGTCGGCCATGTCGACTCCTTCACCAGGGCCCGCTTGTCCACTTTGCCGCCGGCATTGCGAGGCAGGGTGTCGGCCTCGACGATGACGCCCGGGACCTCGTGCGGGGCGAGCCGGTCGAGCAGGAACTCCCGCAGCTGCTCGGCCGGGACCGGCCGGCGCGGGACCACGACCGCGGCCAGCGCCGTCCCCAGCACCGGGTGCGGCCGGCCGACGACGGCGGCCTCCAGCACATCAGGATGCTCATAGAGGGCTTCCTCGACCCGCAGGGTGGAGACTTTGAAGGCCCCTGACTTGACCAGGTCGCCGTCCCGGTCCACCAGGTAGAGGTAGCCGTCCTCGTCGAGATATCCGAGGTCCCCCATACGGATCCAGCCCGCCCGGAACACCTCGCGGCTGGACTCGGCGTCCCCGTAGTAGGTGCGGGAAACCGTCGGCGAACGCAGCCAGACCTCCCCGGTCTCCCCGGCCGGGACCGGCTCGCCGGACCCGGCCGCCGCGATCCGCACGGCGCCGCCGGCCAGCGCGCGGCCGACGCTGCCGGGGCGGGACGGGTCGTAGAGCATGACGGTCTGGGCCGGGGCCGCCTCGGTGGACGTGTAGTAGTTCGCGATCGTGGCGTTCGGGAACGCCGCCACCAGCTTCCCCGCGACCGCGCCGGGCAGCGGGGCCGCGGCCGACCCCAGCAGCACCACGCTGGAGAGGTCGTACCGGTCGAGCGTTCCGGCGGCGAGCAGTTCGACGGCCATCGCGGGGACCAGGAAGACCGTCCCGGCCGCGTACTCCTGGATCATGCGGGCGAAGCGGGCCGGGGTGAACCGCGCCGGGCTGAGCACCGCCAGCCGGGCGTCGAGAGCCGTGATGAGCATGACCTGGCCGGCGTTCGTGCCGATCGGGAACGCGTGCGCCAGGTGGCGGGAGTGGGCGAACGGACGCCGGCGGGCGCCGCAGCCGTGGGTCAGGTTGGCATGCGTGGCCGCGACGCCTTTGGGCCGGCCGGTCGTGCCGGAGGTGTAGAGGATCTGGGCCAGATCGCCGGGCCGGACCTCGACGTCCAGCGGGCCGTCGTCGACGCCGGTGGCACTGTCGTCGAGTTCGGATACGGTCGCCGACCAGCCGCCGAACGGCGCGGGCGCGGCAGCGTCCTCATGCACAAGCGCCGTGGCGTCGCAATCGTCCAGCAGCCGCGTGAGCTCCGCGGCGGGGGCCCGGGGCGGCAGCGGCACAGCTGTTCCGCCGGCCTTCTGGGCGCCCACGAAGCAGACCGCGTAGTCGAGCCAGCTGTGACTGCCGAACAGCAGCCCCACGCGGTCGCCGGGGCGCAGCCCCCGACGCACCAACGCATGAGCGACGGCGTCGGACCGGGTCTGCCAGGACCCGACCGTGAGCGAGCCGGCCGTGTGCGAGCCCGTCGTGAGCGAGCCGGCCGTGTGCGAGCCGATCCCGTCGACGATCAGCGCGATCCGGTCGGGTTCGGCCGCGGCCCGGGTGGCGAGCAGGTGCGGCACCGTCGTCATCGCGCCACCCACGTCGCCGTCACGACAGAAGACTGACAGAACTAGACGTAGAAGCGCAAGGAGTGGACGATAACCGAGTCAGAATGCGATATCGCGGACTCGGAGGCTCGGATGGCCGGAGCGGAAAGCGGAAGAAGCGGCGGTCTCACCCTGTCCCAGCACGAATGGGTGCAGTGGATCCCCGGCGACTCCGACACCTCCTTCGAGGACAACATCTGGACGGTGGTGCCCGCCGCCGGCGTGCCGCTGGACCGCGCCGTCGAGGCGGTGCGCGACGTGCTGGTCCGGCACGAGGGCCTGCGGAGCCTGGTCGACCGGGCCGAGGGCGGCCAGCGGGTGGAAGCCGTCGACGACCGGATCGGCGACGTCATCGACATCGCCGATGCCGGCGCACCGCTCGACAACAGCTGGCGGCGGGTGTGCTTCCGGGTCGGCGAGCAGTGGCCGATCCGCGTCGTGCTGTTCGCGCAGGGCCGGGTCGTCGACCGGATCGGGGTCGTCGTCGACCACGTGGCGATCGACCCGTGGGGCATGGGAGTGCTCCACGGCGATCTGCTCCAGGCACTGACCGCCCGCGCCGCCGGGCGCGAGCCGTTCGGTGCGGAACCGGTCGAGCAGCCGATCGACGTCGCCGAAGCCGAGTCGAGCCCGGCCGGTCTCGCCTACCAGCAGCGGGCTCTGGCCTACTGGCAGGACCGCTTGAACCTGGTCGCCGAGATCCTCGCCGGGCGGGCACCGGGGCCCAGGCCCGCCGCGAAGCCCGATGCTCCGATGTTCCGCTCGGCCCGGCTGTATTCGCCGCGCGCCGCACAGGCCGCACAGGCCATCGCGGGCGCCACCGGGGTCTCCCCCGCCTCCTCGTTCCTGCTCGCCTTCGGGACGGCCGTGTGCGCGGTCGAGGAGTCCGCGGGCGCCGGGCTGTTCGCGATATCCGCGAATCGCACGACGCCGCTGTCCGCCACCGCCGTGCGCAAGGCGACCATGACGCTGCCGGTGTTGGTCCGCGCGGAGCAGGACTCGTTCCGGTCGGCGCTGGCCGACTGCGCGGGACAGCAGCTGCGCGGCCACCGGTTCGCCAACGCCGATCCGCGCGTGACCGAGAAGATGTGCCATGACATTCTCGGCGGCCACTACGAGACCGCGGTCGCCTATCCCCGCTTCAGCTATCTGGCCGCACCGGTCGGCACCGAGGACCGCGCTCCGGCGTCGCTGCCCGACGATTCCCTCGCGGCGGACCGGGTCACCTTCGCCGAACCGCGGTCGCTGGGTGCCAGGTTCATGCTGACCGTGACCCGGCACCGGCGCGGCGCGCGGCTCGATCTGGAGTGGAGTGAGGAGTCCGGGTGGGGCGGGACGGCCGCGGCCCTGCTGCTGAGCGTCGAAGACCTGCTGACACAGGGAGCTGCGACACTGTGAACCAAGACAGCACTATGAACCAGGACGACGCTGTGAACCAGGACGATGCTGCGAACCGGCACCTGGAGTGGGACGGCTGCCACAACGTCCGCGATCTCGGCGGGCTGCCGCTCGGCGACAGCGGAACCACCCGGTGGGGCGCGGTCCTGCGCTCGGACACCCCGGACCGCCTCACCGAGAAGGGCTGGCAGGCGGCCCGGGAGTACGGCGTCCGGACCATCGTCGACCTGCGGACCCCGGGCGAGCACCGAGTCGGAACCGGCCACCGGCCGTCGTGGCTCACAGTGGTCTCGGCGCCGCTGCACGATCCGACGGACGTCCGGCCGCCCGGCTACGTCACTCCGCTCACCTATGGCCCCTTCCTCGAACGGCGGCCCGAACGCTGCGCGGCCGTCATCGCCGCGATCGCCCGCGCCGAGCCCGGAGGGGTCCTGATCCACTGCGTCGCGGGCCGGGACCGCACCGGCATCGTCAGCATGCTGTTGTTGGCGCTCGCCGGGGTGCCGGCCGCCGACGTCGTCGCCGACTACGAGCTCAGCGGGCCCCGGCTCAAGCCGTTGTTCGAGAAACTCGGAGAAGCCGACGAGGCCCCCGCCATCGCCGAGACGCTGGCCCGGCAGGGCACGACCGTGCGGCAGACCGTCACCGGTCTGCTCGACGGCCTCGACGTCGCCGAGTACCTGCGCTCCGGCGGCCTGGAGGAGGCCGACCTCAAGGCTGCCCGCGCACGCCTGCGATAGCGGCTCGGTAGACGGCGATCAGCCGGTCCACGGCCTCGCCCCAGCCGAACCCCGCGGCATGCGACAACGCTCCCTTGCGCAACGTCGCCAACCGCGCGGGATTGTGCATCAGCTCTCTGATCACCTCCGCGTACCGGACCGGATCGTGCCCCTCCACCAGGACGCCGGAGACCCCGCCCCGCACCGCCGTCTGGAGGCCGCCCACGGCGGCCGCGACCACCGGTGTGCCGCAGGCCTGCGCCTCCACCGCGACCAGGCCGAAGGTCTCAGCCCTCGAAGGCACCACGACCAGCGTCGCGGCACGGTACCAGTCGGCCAGTTCCGGATGCGGACAGGGCGGTTCCACGCGAACGTGGGCGCCGAGGCCCAGATCCGTCGCGAGCTTGGTGAGCTGGTCCGGGTCCGCCTGGCCGTCGCCGCTGGGACCGCCGACGAACGCCACGACGAGGCGGTGCCCCAGATCCGGGTCCGCGCGCAGGACTTCGGCCGCGGCCCGCATGAGGATGTCGGGGCCTTTGAGCCGCTGGACCCTCCCCGCGAACAGCAGCACGACGGCGTCCTCGGGGATGCCGAGCCGCGCCCGGGCCTGGCTCCGGCTGCCCGGCCGGAACAGGGTCAGATCGACGCCGGGATGGACGGTGTGCACCCGCTCCGGAGCCGCGCCGTAGAGCGCGATGAGCTGGTCGGACTCCTGAGCGGTGTTGGCGACGAGCCGGTCGGCGGCCGCGATCACCGCGTTCTCCCCGGCTATCTGAAGCATCGGCGCCGATCCCTCGCCGCCGGGCAGCACCGCGTTCTTCACCAGCCCCAGCGAGTGCATCGACTGCACGAGCGGCACGCCCCGGGCCCGGGCCACCAGCGCCCCGACCCGGCCGGAGAGCCAGTGGTGGGCGTGGACGACGTCGTACTCGCCCCGGGTGCGGAGCATGCCGTCCGCGAACTCGCCGAGGACGCGAGGCAACGCACCCTTGTCGATCTCGCGGGCCGGACCGGCCGGGACATGTCGGACCAGGACACCGTCGCAGAGCTCGACCACCGGCGGGAGGCGGGGCGCGGCGGCCCGGGTGAAGATGTCCACCTGGACGCCGACCGCCGCAAAGCGGCGGGCCGTCTCCACCACATAGACGTTCAGGCCCCCGGCGTCGCCGCCGCCCGGCTGAGCCAGCGGTGACGTCAGGACGCTGATGGTCGCGATCCGGTGCGGCGTCGGAGCCTCGGCCGTCACCGGACGGAACCGGTGGCCACGAGCCGCTGCCGCGCCTCAAGCCCGATCAGGTCGTCCGGCGCGGCATCCGGCACGTCGGCGTCGAACCGGCGCAGCGCCGGGGTCCGCAGCGCGACCACGACCACGAGCGTCATCGCCACCGCGAAGGCCACGTACATCAGCCCGATCCCCCGGCCGTGGCCGGTGCCGAGCACCGGGCCGAACGAGCCGGCCAGGGCGCCGCCGGGAGCCATGAGCGGCTCGAACAGCTTGGTCCCGTACGGCACCACCAGGCCCCAGCCGATCGGCAGCGTCGACCAGGCGATCAGGGTGTTGAGGGCGAAGACCCGGCCGTGGAAGCGCTGGGCCACCTTCACCTGGACGATCGTGGTGTAGATGCCGTTGACGACGGTCAGCCAGAACGACATCCCGAACGCTCCGACGGCGATCAGCCACAGCGTCGGCCGCAAGCCGGTCACCAGACAGAACGACGCCAACGCGAGCGTGCACAACAGCATGCCGCGCATGCGCAGCCGTCGCGGCCCACCCCAGAAGGTCATCGTCAGTCCGCCCAGGGTCGCGCCGATCCCGGCGACCAGGGCGACCTCGCCGACCTGGCTCAAGGTCGTGAACGACAGGACCAGCGGTGAGATGAGCAGGAACAGCGGGGACAGGAAGACGTTCAGCACGGCGAAGAACAGGAGCATCGCGCGCAGCCCTGGTTGGCCCCACGAATACCGAAGCCCTTCGGCGATCTCCGCGAGCAGGGTCTCCTTACGCCGCCAAGCCATCGTGGCGGGGAACCGCACCAGCAGGACCACCGTGACGGCGAAGGCGTAGCTGGCGACGTCGATGACCAGGATGCCGCCGAGACCGATCGCCGCCATCAGGCCGACGGCGACCAGCGGCACCATGATCTGCGCGACGCCGTTGATCATCTGGACGACGCCGTTGGCATGGCCCAGATAGTGCTTGGGCACGAGCTGCGCGACCGAGGATCCGTAGGCGAGCCGTTGGAAGGTCAGCGAGACCGACAGGCAGATCAGCAGCGGATAGATATGCCACACCTGCAAATGACCGGTCCAGAGCAACAGCCCGAGGATCAGCTGAGTACCCCCGGCGGCGGCGTCCCCGAACAGCATGACGCGCCGCCGGTTGGAGCGGTCGACGACGGCACCGGCCAGCGGGGCGGCCAGCATGCCGGGCACCAGGCCGCAGACCGCGAACAACGCGAAGCGCAGCAGCGATCCCGTATGCAGATAGATCCACAGCGGCACGGCGAACTCGGTCAGCGCCGAGCCGGTCATCGAGACGAGTTGGCCGGAGGCGACAGCGAGGAACCGGCGCATGCTCGGTACCGGACCGGTCGGCACGACCCGTTCAGCGGAGCGGGAAACACCGTGCAGCCACCAGCCGGCGTCCTCGCCGCGCGCGGTACGGCTCAGCGGCTCGGGCGCCTCCAGGGCCGGCGTCGTCTTCGTGATGATCGAGGCCAGTTCCTCGGCGCGGTACTTGAGGAAGAAGTGCCCTGCTTCGTCCAGGACGACCGCCGCTGAGGTGTCCGTGAGGAAGTGCCACTCCCGGTACCGCTCCGCGTAGAACTCGGTGGTGGGGTCGCGATCGCCGGCCACGGTGATCACCGGGGCTTCGAGCCGGTCGACGCTGTCGCGGAGCAGTCCCGTGTAGTAGTCCTCAGCACTCTGCGAGTCTTTGCGCATGTTCTGGATGATGTGCGTGGCCTGCTCCGGCTCGATGTCGCTCATATCGACGCCCATCGAGAGCAGCCAGTTGGCGTAGCCGCGGTCCGAGCGGAACCGCTCCAGGCGGGCCATCCGCGACAGCCCGCTCAGCAGCCCGTTCTCCGGCCTGGCGAACGGGAAGATGGCACCGATGTACAGCGCCTCCAGACGCCGTCCGGCGGCTTCGAGGCGACGGGCGATCTCCACGGCCAGCGCCGAGCCGACACCGCAGTGTCCGTACACGGCCAGGGGCCCGTCGACCTTCCGCAGGATCTCGTCGACGCAGCGGGTGGCGAGGTCGTCGAACGGCAGGGCGTCCTCGTCCAGGCCGATGTCGTGGCCCGGGATCGCGACCGCGAACAGCCGGTGTCCGGCCGGAAGGGCGTCGGCCAGCGGCTGGTACACCACGGCGCTGCCGCCGCCGTAGGGGACGCACACGAAGGAGAGGGTGCGCTGCCCGACCGGCACCGGTTTCGTCAGCTCGTGGACCAGCTCCGCGGGACCGCGTTCGGCGGCCGGGATGTCCAGCAGGGTGGCGAGCGCGCGCACCGTCGGGTTCTTGAAGAAATCGAGGACCGAGACACCGGCGCCGGCGGTGCGGCGGATCTTGGCGACGGCTTGGGCCGCCAGCAGGGAATGGCCGCCGAGGTCGAAGAAGTCGTCGTCGATGCCGATCCGCTCGACGCGGAGCACGTCGGTCCAGATCGCCGCGATCAGCTGCTGGGACTCGGTTTCCGGCGCCGTGTACTCGGTGCCCTCGTCGCGGCCGCGCTGGGGCTCCGGGAGCGCGCGGCGGTCGAGTTTGCCGTTCGGGGACAGCGGGAGGGCGTCGAGACCGACCAGGGCCGAGGGGACCATGTAGTCGGGAAGGCGCCGCTTGAGGGCCGTCCGCAGCCCCGCCGGATCGGCGTCCCCCACGACGTAGGCGACGATGCGCCGGTCGCCCGGGACGTCCTCGCGCACCACGGCCGCGGCCTCGGCGACGCCCGGCTGCTCGCGCAGCACCACCTCGATCTCCCCGAGCTCGATCCGCAGGCCTCTGATCTTCACCTGGCCGTCGATACGGCCCAGGAACTCCACGACGCCGTCGGACCGGCGGCGGACCAGGTCGCCGGTGCGGTAGAGCCGGGACCCGGGCGGGCCGTAGGGATCGGGGACGAAGCGCTCGGCGGTCAACCCCGGCCGGTGCAGGTAGCCGCGGGCCAGGCCGACGCCGCCGAGGAACAACTCGCCCGGCACGCCGATCGGCACCGGTCGCAGGTCCGGGTCCAGGACGTGGAGTGCGAGGTTCTGGATCGGGCCGCCGATCGGGACCCGGGCCGCGCCGATCAGCTCCTGAGGTGTGCACTGCCAGGCCGACACGTCGATCGCGGCCTCGGTGGGGCCGTAGAGATTGTGCAGCTCCGCCGGGAGGGCGGCCAGGCAGCGCAGGGCGAGATCGACCGGCAGCTCCTCGCCGCTGCACAGGATCCGCCGCAGTCCTCGGCACCGGTCCGCGCCGTCCTCGGCCAGGAACACGCCGAGCATGGAGGGGACGAAGTGGGCCGTGGTGACACCGGCCGACTGGATCAGGTCCCGGAGATAGGCGGCGTCCTTGTGGCCGCCGGGCTTGGCGAGGACCAGGCGGGCGCCGGCCAGCAGGGGCCAGAAGAACTCCCAGACGGAGACGTCGAAGCCGGCCGGGGTCTTTTGCAGGACCACGTCGTCGGGGGTGAGGCGGTAGCGACGCTGCATCCAGTTCAGGCGGTTGACGATGCCGCGATGGGTGTTGAGAACGCCTTTGGGACGGCCGGTGGAGCCTGAGGTGTAGATCGCGTAGGCGAGATCGCCGGGTGGCGATGGGGTACCAGGTGACTCAGTCGGCGCGGGCGGCCAGTCGTGGAGGTCGTCGAGGAGAACCACCGGAGCGGTTGTCTCAGGGACCTGAGCTAGGAGGCCGCGCTGAGTGAGAAGCGCCGCGGCCGAGGCGTCGGTGAGCATGAAGGCAAGGCGGTCCGGCGGGTACTCCGGGTCCAGGGGCAGGTAGGCGGCGCCGGACTTGAGGACGCCGAGCAGCGCGACAGGCAGCGCCAAGGACCGTTCGGCACAGACCGCGACCAGCGATTCAGGGCCGACACCAAGGTGGGTCAACCGGTGGGCCAGCGCGTCGGCCTGGGCGTTCAGCTCACGGTAGGTCAGGGAGCTGTTCTCGAAGACAACGGCGATCGCTTCGGGGGTATGGGCGGCCTGGGATTCGACGAGAGCGTGCAGCGTCGTGTGCTCGGGGAAGTCGGCGGCGGTGTCGTTGAAGTCCACGAGGAGTTCGGCGCGCTCGGCGGCGTCGAGGATCTCGAGGTCCGCGATGGCACGGCTCGGGTCGGCGAGGGCCGCGGTGAGCAGGACCCTGAGGTGAGTGGCCAGTCGGGCGACGGTCTCCGGCTCGAAGAGGTCGGTGTTGTAGACGAACAGGCCGTTCAGGGCCGAGTCCTGCTCGGTGATGTAGAGCTCCAGGTCGTAACGGGTCGCCCAGGAGGTCAGAGGAAAAGGCTCAGCAGTCAGCGTCGCGGATCCGACGGGTACTGATTCGCGGCGGTAGTTCTGCATCGCGAAGATAACCTGGAACAGCGGCGGGCGAGCGACGTCGCGGACCAGGTCGAGGCGCTGGACGAGCTGCTCGAAGGGCAGGCCCTGGTGGTCGTACGCGGCGGCGGCCGTTTCACGGACCCGGGCGAGCACGTCGGCGAAAGAGGGGCGACCGGCGAGGTCGGCGCGCATCGTCAGCATGTTGACGAAGCACCCGACCAGCGGCTCCAGCTCGGTGAGCGGGCGGCCGGCCACCGGGGTGCCGACTGCGAAGTCGTCCTGGGAGGTGTACTTCGCCAGGAGGGTTTGGAACGCGGCGAGCAGAACCATGTAGGGCGTCGCGTTGGTCTGGTCCGCGAGGTCTTTCAGAGCCGCTGTCAGGGTCTGATCGAGGGAGAAGCTGTGAGCCGCGCCGTTGTACGTCTGCTCGGGCGGACGTATCCGGTCGGTGACCAGATCAAGGGTCGGGAGGGCTGCGAGCTGCGCGGCCCAGTAGGTGTGGTCGGCGTCGTGGGTGGGGGCGTCGCGCTGCCAGATCGCGTAGTCGCCATAGTCGATGCTTCGTGCCGGCAGAGCGCTCGGCACGTCCGCCTGGTCGGCTTCGTAGAGCACGAACAGGTCGCTCAACAGCACGTCGACCGACCAACCATCGCACGCTATGTGGTGCACGGCCAGCGCCAGGACATGGTCGTCCTCGGCCAGCCGCACCAGCAGCGCCCGCGCCACCGGGCCGCGCTCAATGTCAAAGGACTCTGCGATCAGCTCCCCGACAAGATCCTGCGCGGCGGCCAACGACTCGGCATCCGCGACGCGTAACGGCACCTCGGCCGATGAATGCACGCGGATGACGGGCCGGTCGTCCGCGTCAGCCGGGTAACTCATCCGTAACGTCTCGTGCCGCTCCGCCAGCCGCCGCAGGGCTCTGCCGAACGCCTCCGCGTCGAGCGGGCCGTGCAGGCGCATCGCGACGGGGATCGTGTGTGCCGCGGAGCCCGGTGCGAACTGCTCCATGAACCAGAGCCGCTCCTGGGCGAAGGACAGCGGCGGCACCGTTTCCGCAGGTCGACGGGGAATCGACGGGGCCGTGGCGCGCTGCCTCAGGCGTTGCGAAAGGAGTGACTGCTTGGTGGTGGAGAGCTTCGAGGGGCCGCTGGTGAGGTCGGTCACATCGACCAAGGTAGCGAAGGATCGGCGTGAGAGTCAGTTTCTTTCGTTTGATTGACGCAGAATTTCTGCCAGCAATCGAAGTATTGCTGGACGGAGTCCAGGATCGTACTGTGAGCGGTATGTGCGGGCGCGGTGCGGGTACGCGGGCGAAGCCCCGGGGTGTGGATCCGGGGTACGGATCCGGAATGTGGATCCTGAGCGTGGATCCGGGGGTGAGGAACTGGGAGTGAGGAGCTGGGGGTGAGGAGTCGGGAGTGAGGAGCTGGATCAGAGTTCGACCAAAGCCCGGCCGACACCGCGACCGGAAGTCGTCCGAAAGGGCTTCAGGCTCCGGCCTTCTCAGGCCGACCCGCGCACCACCAGCGTGGGCTCGAAGATCCGCGCCGTCGCCCGCAGCTGCCGGTCCTCGATGTGCGCCAACAACAGCCGCGCCATCTCGGCGGCCATGTCCTCGATCGGCTGATGCACCGTGGTCAGCGGCGGCCGGCAGGCCTTCGCGGCGCTGCTGTCGTCGAAGCCCACCACCGCCACCCGCCCCGGCACCGCGATGCCCCGATCGTGCAGCGCCAGCAACGCCCCTTGCGCCATCAGGTCGTTCGCGGCGAACAGCCCGTCGATATCCGGATACTGGGCCAGCAGTTCCGCGACCGCGCGCTCGCCGCTCTCCTGCGTGAAGTTCCCCTCCGCCGAGGGTATGAACGCGTGCCCGTGCCGCGCCATCGCCTCGCGGAACCCGTCCAAGCGCTCGCGCGAGGCCGGCATGTCCATCGGGCCGGAGATCGTCGCGACCCGCTTGCAGCCGCGCGCCGCCAAGCACTCGGCCGCCAGCGCCGCGCCCGCCTGCTGATCGGCGTCGACGTAGCTGATCGGCATCGGTCTGCTCGGCCGCCGGGAGAGCACGGCGGGCAGCCCCGACTCGGTGAGGAGCCGGGGCAGCGGATCATCGGCATGCGTGGAGATGATCATGACGCCGTCGACATGCCCCTGGCGGAGGTAGTCGACGAGCTGGTTGCGGGCCTCGTCGGTCTCGGTGAGCATCAGCATCAGGTTGACGCGCCGCGGTCGCAGCTCGCCGAAGATGCCGCTGACCAGCCGGCCGAAGAACGGGTCGGTGAACACCCGGCCCAGGAAGGGATCGTCGAAGGTCCGGTGCTCGGCCTCCGACACCACCAGGGCGACCGAGCCCGTGCGCTTCGTCACCAGCGACCGGGCCGCCTGGTTCGGCACGTAGCCGGTCTCCGCGACCGCGGAGCGCACCGTCTCCTGAAGCTCCCGGTCGACGTTCCGGACGCCGTTGATCACCCGGGACACCGTGGATCGCGACACGCCGGCGACCCGCGCCACGTCTTCGAGCGTGGGCGAACGCGGGGCGGGCTGCTCGATCATCCCTTGTTTATAGCATGGCGGGAGAGCGCTCCCCCAGCGTATGCGGAAAGCGAAGACCGCGGCTGGTGGCAGCGAGTCAGCTCACTGTCACCAGTCGCGGTCGGTCGCGGTCGGTCGCGCTCAGCAGGGGCGCGGATGGCTCTCGGAGAGCGCTCTCCTGGGCCGGCCGGAATCAGGACTCGGATCTCGACCGGCCAGGCGTCGCTCGATCAGCTCCCGAAGACCTGGAACTCCCACAGCGAGTAGCCCCACTGCGTGGCCCGGGTCGTCCCGTACATCCGGATGTACCGGCCGGTGCCGCTGACGGTCAGCGTCTGGTTCCCACCGGTACCGGTCGTGGTCGAGTAGATCGGCGTCCAGTTGACGTTGTCCGTCGAGGTCTGGATCTGGAACGCCTTGCCATACGCGGTCTCCCAGTTCAGCACCACCTGGCAGATCGAATGCGTGCTGCCGAGGTCGACCGCCAGCCACTGCGGGTCGGAGAACGCCGAGGACCAGCGCGTCCCCAGGTTGCTGTCGGTCGCGTTGACCGCCGGGAACGCGATGTTCTCCTGCGAGGACGCCGTCGTGGGCTTGCCCGCGGCGAGGTTGGTGGTCCCGCATGTGCCTCCGGTGCCCACCGTCCAGCTGAACGACGCCGATCCGGAGACCCCGCCGCCGTCCTTCGCCGTCACCGTGACGTTCGAGGTGCCGGCCGTCGTCGGCGTCCCCGAGATCAACCCGGTCGAGGCGTTGATCGACAATCCGGCGGGCAGGCCGGTCGCGCTGTAAGTGAGCGTCTGCCCGGACGCCGAGTCGCTGGCGTGGATCTGGAGGCTCGCGGCCGTGCCGACCGTCGAGCTCTGATTGCCGGGGTTGGTCACCGTCACGGTGTGGCTACCGGTTCCGGTCGGCAAGGTCCATTGCTGGTTCGCGGCCCCGGTACAGGTCTCGATGTCCAGCCGCGCCCCGGTGTTGTTCCCGGGGACCGTGAGGCAGAGCCCGGAGTTCGGGTTGACCTCCGTGCCGTTCGCCTGGTGGGTCCAGTTCTGCGCGTTGCTGGCGTTGCACGGATACCAGTCGACGTTCGTACCGCTGGTGGTCCCGGCGCTCACGACGTCCAGGCACCCGCCCTGGGTCCGCAGCGTGCCGTCGGTGTACGGCGACCACTGCTGCCCGGCGGAACCGTTGCAGCCGCTCACGCCGATCGGGTTGCTGGCGACGTTCAGCGAGTTCTGATTCCCCAGGCACAGCCCGTTGAGCCCGCCGACCGTCCCGGTCGCGGTCGGCGTCCCGGTCGGCGTGGAGTTGCCGCCCTGCTCGTACACGGCCACGTAGGCCGCGCTCAAGGACGCCCCGGAGGTCGTCGCCGAGGTCGGCGTCGTGACCCCGGAGACCCCGTCCGGGTAGTTGCCGCCCATGGCCAGGTCCCAGATGATGAAGAACCCGTGGTCGATCGCCGCCTGCCAGGCGGCCGTCCCGACCGAGGCCTCGGTGATCGTGCTCTCGACCGTGCCGTCCATGATGAACTGCAGGAACTCGGCGTTGGTGTTCACCCGGTTCACCAGCACCGAGTAGGTGTGGTAGCCGGTCTGGCAGCCGGAGCCGGCCGCCGGGCAGTTGATCAGCCCGTGGCCGCTGCTGCCGGCCGAGTCGTGCAGGGTCTGCGAGGCCTGATTCAGGCCGTTGACGTCCTCCATCATGTCGATCTCGCCGGAGCCGGGCCAGCCGCCGCCGACCCGCATCGGCGAGCCCAGGGCCCAGAACGCCGGCCAGTAGCCGAGGCCGCTGCCAGGGTTCGGCTGCTGGATGGAGGCGGTCATCTCCATCTGGCCGCCGGGCGGCGCCTGGAAGTCGTCCCGGGTGCTCTCGATCCGGCCGGAGGTCCAGGTGCCGCCGTTCTGGATGGCCTTCAGGACCAGGTGGCCGTTGCCGTCGAGATAGACGTTGTTGGTCGAGTTGGTGGTCTGCTCCTTCTCACCGGTCCCGTAGCCGGTGCCGATGTCGTAGAACCAGTTCGCCGACGCCGGCGCGGACCCGGCCGGGCCGGAGAAGTCGTCGGAGAAGACCGTCGTCCAGCCGGCCGGCGGCGGCGGAGCGGTGTCCGCCCGCGCCAGCGGCGCCGAGACGACGGTCGCGGTCGCGGCCCCGATCAGGCTGCCGGCGATCAGCAGCGCCGAGGCCAGGAGCGAGCGGACTCTGGGCGGGCCCGCTCTCCGGGCTGCGCCGCTTCCGGGGCGCGGAATGTCGATCATGATTTTCCCTTCAACGGTGGTGGTCCCCGTCGGAAGGGAGAGCGCTCTCGAACTATGTGATGTCTACGACCAGGTTGCCGGGTTGTCAATCGCCTATCTCACGAAACGTACGCCCGATCGCGACCGGTCGGCCCCGCCGCCGGTCGCGGCGCCCTATCAGAAACCTGTTTGGTTCCGGAACAAGAATCCCTTGACACCTCGGAAACATCGGCGCAACGATCCCCCATTGGGAGAGCGCTCTCCTTGGATCCATCCTCGACGAGACCTGATCTGGAGACGCAATGAAGCCACCCTCCCCCGGTGGAACGCTGGTTCGGAGACCCCTGATCCGTCAGGGGCGAGCCGCACTCGTCCTTGCCCTCGCACTGTGCATGTCCCTGTACACGCTCGTCAGCGCCACCTCCCCCGCGCACGCCGCCGACTCGCTGCTCTCGCAGGGGAAGACCACGACCGCCTCCTCGACGGAGAACGCGGGCACCCCGGCCGCCAACGCGACCGACGGCAACACCGGGACCCGCTGGTCCTCGGCGTTCTCCGACCCGCAGTGGCTGGAGGTCGACCTCGGCGCCTCGGCGAGCATCGACAAGGTCGTGCTGAACTGGGAGACCGCCTACGGCACGGCGTTCCAGATCCAGACCTCCACCGACAACGCGACGTGGAACTCGATCTACTCCACCACCACCGGCACCGGCGGCACCCAGACGCTGACCGTCAGCGGCACCGGCCGCTACGTCCGGATGTACGGCACCGCCCGGGCCACGCAGTACGGCTACTCGCTGTGGGAGTTCCAGGTCTACGGGACCACCGGCACCACCGGCGGCTGCGGGACCACGAACGCCGCGCAGGGCAAGACCACGACCGCCTCCTCGACGGAGAACGCGGGCACCCCTGCCGCCAACGCCACCGACGGCAACACCGGGACCCGCTGGTCCTCGGCGTTCTCCGACCCGCAGTGGCTGGACGTCGACCTGGGCAGCACGCAGTCGATCTGCCAGGTCGTGATCAACTGGGAGGCCGCCTACGCCTCGGCGTTCCAGATCCAGACCTCGGCCGACAACGCCACCTGGAACTCGATCTACTCCACCACCACCGGGACCGGCGGGATCCAGACGCTCAACGTCTCCGGCAGCGGCCGCTACATCCGGATGTACGGCACGGCGCGCGGCACCGGCTACGGATACTCGATCTGGGAGTTCGGCGTCTACACCGGCTCCGTCGGCGGCAACACGGTCACCGTCACCAACCCGGGCAACCGGACCGCGACCGCGGGCACCGCGACCAGCCTGCAGATCCAGGCCTCGGACTCGGCGTCCGGCCAGACCCTGACCTACACCGCGAGCGGCCTGCCGACCGGCCTGTCGATCAACGGCGCCACCGGGCTGATCTCCGGCACGCCGAGCGCGGCCGGCACCTTCAACTCCTCGGTGACCGCGACCGACGGCACGGGGGCGTCCGGCAGCACCTCGTTCACCTGGACCGTCAACGGCATCGCGACCGGCTGCACCAACCAGCCGAACACGCCGAACTTCGGGCCGAACATGTACATCTTCGACCCGAGCATGTCCTCGGCGAGCATCCAGTCGACGCTCGACGCGGCGTTCAACACCCAGAAGCTGAACCAGTTCGGCAATCAGCGCTACGCGCTGCTGTTCAAGCCGGGCACCTACAGCAACACCGCGAACATCGGCTACTACACCTCGATCGCCGGCCTCGGTCAGAACCCTGACGACGTCACGATCAACGGCGACGTCACCGTGGACGCCTTCGACGGCACCGGCAACGCCACGCAGAACTTCTGGCGCTCGGCGGAGAACATGGCCGTCAACCCCTCGGCCGGCAACACCCGCTGGGCCGTCGCCCAGGCCGGGCCGTTCCGCCGGATGGACATCCACGGCGGACTCCAGCTGTTCCCGGCCAGCTACGGCTACGCCAGCGGCGGCTACATCGCCGACTCCAAGGTCAGCGGCCAGGCCTCCAGCGTGTCGCAGCAGCAGTGGTACTCCCAGGACAGCAACTTCGGGAGCTGGAGCGGCTCGGTGTGGAACATGGTGTTCTCCGGCGTGACCGGGGCGCCCGCGCAGAGCTTCCCCACGCCGCCGATGACCACCCTGGCCACCACGCCGACCTCGCGTGACGTGCCGTACCTGTACGTCGACGGCGGCGGCGCCTACCACGTGTTCGTGCCGTCGCTGCGGACCAACTCCTCGGGCGCCAGCTGGGCCGGCGGCAACACCCCGGGCACCTCGCTGCCGATGAGCCAGTTCTTCGTCGCGACCCCGTCCAACACCGCGGCGCAGATGAACGCGGCGCTGGCGCAGGGCTGCAACCTGTTCCTGACGCCCGGCGTCTACAACATCGACCAGACGCTGAACGTCAGCAACCCGAACACCGTCGTGCTCGGCGTCGGCTTCCCGACGCTGATCCCGACCGGCGGCGTGGACACCATGCACGTGGCCGACGTGGACGGCGTGCGGGTCAAGGGCGTGCTGTTCGACGCCGGGACCACCAACTCCACGGCGCTGCTGACCGTGGGGACGCAGGGCTCGACCGCGAACCACGCGGCCAACCCGATCTCGGTGCAGGACGCCTTCTTCCGGATCGGCGGCGACATCGCCGGCAAGGCCACCAACAGCCTGGTGGTCAACGCCAACAACACGATGCTGAACGACATCTGGGCCTGGCGCGCCGACCACGGCAACGGCGGCACCGTCGGCTGGACCACCAACACCGCCGACCACGGCCTGACCGTGAACGGCAACAACGTGCTGGCGACCGGCCTGTTCATCGAGCACTACCAGAAGAACGAGGTGCAGTGGAACGGCCAGGGCGGTGAGACGATCTTCCTCCAGAACGAGAACCCGTACGACCCGCCGAACCAGGCGGCATGGATGAACGGATCGTCGAACGGCTACGCCGCGTACGTGGTGGCCCCGAACGTCACCTCGCACCAGGCCTACGGCCTGGGCAGCTACTGCTACTTCAACGTCAACCCGGCGGTGGTCAACGACCACGCCTTCGAGGCGCCGAACACGGCGGGGGTGCAGCTCCACGACCTGCTCACCGTGTCCTTGGGTGGTGTGGGCGTGATCAGCCACGTCATCAACGGGATCGGCGGGGCGACGCCTTCGAACACGACGCCGGTGAACGTTACTAGCTACCCGTGAGGGTGGTGAGGTAGCGAGAATTTGAAGGATCTGATGTAGGGGCTTGCGGGCCGTCCCAGGTGGGGCGGCCCGCAAGGGTTTTGGTTAGTGATTAAGAATACTGATGCACTCCGCGAAACCGGACGCTAGTCTCGACGCGACGATCAACCGCTGTTCCGGGACGGGGAGACGCACCTTGCCCACCTCACGCCGAGCCTTTCTCACACGGACCGCGACCCTCGCCGCCGCGACCACGCTGTCGCCACTCGCCCTTGGCCGTACCGCGGCAGCGGCGACGCCGACGATGGCCGTGTCGGTCAACAAGGTCGACATCACACCGCCGGCCGGAACACCGATGGCCGGCTACTACGAGTTCCTTCCGACCGATCGGCTGTCCACGGGCGTCAGCGCGCCGTTGTACGCGCGCTGCACGATCCTCTGGGACAACGGCTTCCCGAACGTCATCGTGACCGCCGACACCCTGGTGATCCCGCGCGCCGTGAACCAGGACATCCGCGCACGGGTGTCAGCGCTCGGCATCGCCGGGTCCGATTTCGTCCTGACCGCGACGCACACGCATTCCGGCCCGGTGCTGAACGGGGACCTCAATCCCCTGATCGCCTACGGCATCGCGGACTCGTCACCGCAGGCGTGGGCCGTCCAGGACGCCCGCGAGGCCTTCGAGGACGCCGTCGTGCAACTGGTCAGCGACACTCTCGGCGCGGTCCGCACCCCTTGCACGCTCGACTACAAGGTGGGAACGGCCACCTTCGCAGCGAATCGTGAAGGCCTGACCTACAACGAACGGGACGTTCCCATCCTGGTCGCGCGAAGCCTGGCCGGCGCGCCGTTGGCCGTGTTGTACGGCTACGGCTGCCACCCGGTCTCCTTGGGGTCGCCGGCCAACCCGACGTTCAATCCGGACTATCCCGGAGTGGCGACGGCCACGATCGAGAGCTCGACCGGCGCGTTCGCCCAATTCCTTCTCGGCCCGGCCGGCGATCAGGACCCGTCGCAGAACCTGACCCGCGGCACGGCCCTGTGCCAGAGCCTCGGCCAGTCCCTGGGGCAGACGGTCGCCAACGCTGTCGCCACACCGGGGCGGAGCATCGCGGGCCCCATCCTGACGGACTACCAGGAAGTCAGCCTGCCCCTGTCCATACCCACCGCGAGCACCATGACCGCGGATTTCACCAGCCGCCTGAACGACGTGGCTTGGGACAAGCGCCATGCCACCGCGATGCTCGCGCAGATCCAAGCGGCCGACTACGCCACAGCGATCCCCCTGCCGCTCCAGGTCTGGAAGCTGAGCGGCGGCACACCGCTGCGCCTCGCGCTGACCGGCGGCGAACTCGTCTCCGACTACGGCGAGATCTTCCGCAGCCTGTATCCGAACCGCTCCAACGACATCTGGATCGCCGGCTACGCCAACGAGGTCCCCGCCTACATACCGTCCGACACGCTGCTCAACTCCGGGGGCGCCCAGCACTACGCGTGCGGCTGGACCGCGGACTTCCCGGCGATCGGCGGCGGCGCGATGGAGTTCTACGGATGGATCGGCCACTTCCAGGGCAGGCCGCCGGGCACCTCGACGAACGGGGTCCAGCAGATACTGACGGCGGCGCTGACTGGCATGCTCGCCTAGCGATTACCAGGCTTTGACCAATACAGATCAACCACTGTGCGCCTACCCGACGGGCAGGCGCACTTTGAGGAGCACACGCATGCCCTTGCCCACTTGGCGAAACGGGACCAAACGACTGCTCGCCCACACCGTCGGCATCGTCCTGCTCGGCGGCTTGGTGAGCCCCATCGGCGCCGGGATCGCAAGCCCGGCCAGCGCCGACACGGCTCCGACCCCGCAGCAGACCACGGTGGACAACATCCAGCTCACCGTGGTCACGAAGGACTTCCCGGCCGCCACCTTCAACGCCTCCCAGCCGGGCGATCCGCTCCAGGGCGCGGACGCGACCGTCGACTCGCCGACGTTCGCGAAGTTCTCCATCACCGGTGTGCCGTTCGGATACGGCGACTCGGACGAGGATCCGGAGCTCGGCACCGCCGGGACCGGCCTGGCCGCGTCCTGGCAGCAGACGCTGACCGCCGACTGGAGCAGCCAAGGCGCCCCCACCGCGACCGGACCGGTCGCGACGCTGTTCGGCCAGCAGGTCACCGGCAATCTCGTCCAGCCGACGATCCCCGCCGACGGCGTGACGCCGCGCCAGGTGGACATGGTCCAGTGGGTCGTGGAGGCCGGCGGCCGGCTGTGGATCGTCAAGGACATGGAAGACCACACGGCGAACACCGCCACCTTCGCGAACGATCTCGTGGTGTCCTCCCCCGACCCCGGCCTCCCCACGACGGTCGGCACGGTGACGTCGCCGAACCAGACCTATGCGGAGATATCGGCCGCCGCGCTCAGCGACGGTGCGGAGGCGGCCGCGAAGGCGGCCAGCACCCAGACAAAGGCTTCCGCCTCACTGAGCGCCGGAGCGGCAGCCATCGGAGAGACCTCGAGCCTGCCTCCTCTGCCGACCCCCAAGTGGTGGACCGGGCCGGGCACCTGCGACCAAGGACGCAATTCCGGAGGCATTCAGAACTTCGCTCTCAATACCAGGGGCGTCGTTCCGAGCTTCCGCGGCGTGGTCGCCTGCGGCCCGACCCGGCGCGACCGGAACGGCCGAGCGGAGCCGCTGGTCAGCATCGGCGGATTCGGTGAGTACGAATGGGAGTGCGTCGAGCTTTCCCAGCGCTACCTGTACCTTGCCGGGTACACCAAGGGCGCCTACGGCGCCATGGGAAACACCGTCGTCGACAAATACCCGGGCACTCGGATGGTGAAGGTCCAGAACACCGCCACCCCCGGAGTGGTCCCCGTCGCCGGTGACGTGGTCAGCATGAACCACGCATCCACCTCGGGTCACACGGCCCTCGTGATCGGCAGCAACGTCGACTCCTCCGGCAACGGCACGGTCACCGTCCTCCAGAACAACTGGGACGACACCGGCGTGGGCACTATGCAGGTCAAGCACTGGAAGGTGTCCGGCGTCAGCGGAGACGGCGGCACCGACGTCAACTGGCTCCACGACCCGCTCCAGTCCGGCGCCTCCGGCCCGCCGCCGGCCACCCCCGGCGTGACCCTCGGCGGCATCGCCGACAACCAGCAGCTCTCCAACTCCGTCACGTTGACGGCGACTCCCAGCGTGTCGGTCGACAACATCGTGTTCCACATCGTCAACAAGGCCACCGGCCACGACACCACGGCGACCGCGGTCCACGGCACGCCCTACAGCTACCAGCTCAACACCCTCGGTCTGCCCAACGGCAGCTACCAGATCTACGCGACCGCGCCGCTCGCCGGACATCCGACCGGCCTGTCCCGGCAGATCGCCGTCACCATCTTCAACAATCCCGTTCCGCAGGCTCCGGTCATCAGCGTCCCGGTCGGCGTCATCGCCGGATCGGTGACCCTGGCGGCCTCTGTGCTGGGCGGCAATGCCACGTCCGTCACCTACCAGGTGGACGGCACCGTGGTCGGCACCTCGACGGCCGCGCCGAACTTCGCCTTCACCTGGAACGCCACCCAGGCGGCTCCCGCCGCGCACGTCATCACAGCGTTCGCGACCAACGTCAGCGGCAATTCGAAGCTGTCGGCGGCCGTGTCGACGCGGGTGGTGGTCCCGGTGCACGGGCCGTCGGTGGTGTCCCCCGGCGGGGCCGTGTCGACGTTCGCGATCCAGGGCGGCCGCCTGCTGACCTCGTGGCAGTTCGCCCAGGGCAGCGCGTTCGGCCCGTGGACCCCGGTGACGAACAACGGCAACTCGCTGACCGGCTGGGTCGGCGTTCCGCAGGCCGTCGTGGGAACCAACGGCCTGATCAGCGTGTTCGCCCGGGCCTCGAACGGCACCATCGGCGCCGTCTACCAGACCGTCCCCGGCGGCTCGATCAACACCTTCAGCCCGATCGGCACCAGCACGCCGTTCACCCCGGCCGGGGATCCGGCGGTCGTGCTGTCGCCGAACGGCGCGTACTCGCTGTTCGACGTCGGCACCGACGGCAAGTTGTGGACCACCTGGCAGGGGGTCCAGGCCGGCGCGTTCGGCGCGTGGATCCCGGTGACCAACAACGGCAACACCCTCACCGGCTGGGTCGGCACCCCGCAGGCGGTTCTGGCCCCCAACGGCCTGATCAGCGTGTTCACCCGCGCCACGAACGGCACCATCGGCAGCGTCTACCAGACCGTCCCGGGCGGTTCCATCAACAACTACGCCCCGGTCGGTTCCGGCACCGGCTTCGTGGCCGCCGGCGATCCGACCGCGGTCGTGGCCTCCAGCGGCACCGTCCAGATCTTCACCACCGGAACCGACGGGCAGCTCTGGACGGCCTGGCAGTGGGTCCAGGCCGGCGCCTTCAGCGCGTGGACGCCGGTGACCAACAACGGCAACACCCTCACCGGCTGGATCGGCACCCCGCAGGCGGTCCTGGCCCCCAACGGCCTGATCAGCGTGTTCACCCGCGCCACGAACGGCACCATCGGGACCGTCTACCAGACCGTTCCCGGCGGCTCCATCAACAACTACAGCCCGATGCCCTCGGCTTCGGGGCTGACCGCGGCCGGCGACCCGACCGTCGTGGTGACTTCCAGCGGCGCGATGTCCGCGTTCCTGGCCGGCACCGACGGCAACCAATGGATCGCGTCGCAGAGCGGCCTCGGGGCGTCGTGGGCCGGCTGGCAACCGGTGTACGGGGTGCCGAGCGTCCCGGTCGTGTCCGCGCTTCCCGCGCTCGCCACCGGGACCGTGAACCTGACCGCGTCGGTCACCACCGGCAACGCGACCAAGGTCGCCTACTACGTGGACGGCCTCGCGGTCGGCGAGTCGACGAACGCACCGTCCTTCCCGCTCGCCTGGAACACGGCCGGGTTCAGCCCGTCCGGCCACGCCGTCACCGCTTACTCAAGCAACGCCTACGGCACCTCGTCGGCCTCCACGGCCGTGACGACGACCGTCATCGAGCCCGGTCACGGCCCGACGGTGGTCAACGGCAGCGGGCTGCTGTCGACCTTCACCATCCAGAACGGAACGCTGAACATCGCTTGGCAGGCCCAGGCCGGCGGGGCCATCGGCCCCTGGACGCCGGTCACCAACAACGGCAACACGCTCACCGGCTGGGTCGGGGCTCCCCAAGCGGTCCTTGACGGCGACGGATCCGTCAACGTGTTCGCCCGGGCCGACAACGGCACCATCGGCACCGTCTACCAGACCGCGCCCAACGGCTCGATCAACAACTACAAGCCGGTCACTCCGACCACCCCGTTCACCCCCGTGAGCGACCTGAGCGCGGTGCGGAGCGCCAGCGGCACCCTCGCCTTGTTCGACACCGGCAGCGACGGCCAACTCTGGACCGCCTACCAGAACTCGGTCGGCGGAGCCTTCACGACCTGGGCGCCGGTGACCAACAACGGATCCCCGCTGACCGGCTGGACCGGCGCTCCGCAGGCGGTCCTCGGCTCCAACGGCGCCATCAGCGTGTTCGCCAGGGCCACCAACGGGACCATCGGCACTGTGTTCCAGACGGCGGCGGGCGGTTCGATCAACAACTACGTCCCCGTCACGCCCGCCACGCCGTTCACCCCGGCCGGCGACCCGAGCGCGGCGCTCGCCGTCAACGGCGCCTTCTCCCTGTTCGACATAGGCACCGACGGCCAGCTCTGGACCACCTGGCAGTCCGCTGCCAACGGCGCTTTCGGGGAGTGGACGCCGGTGACCAACAACGGGAACACCCTCACCGGGTGGACGGGCACTCCCCAGGCGGTCCTCGGTCCCGACGGATCCGTCAGCGCGTTCGCCCGCGCCACCAACGGCACCATCGGCACCGTCTTCCAAACCGCGCCGGGAAGCTCGATCAACAACTACGTCCCGGTCGGCGCCACCACGCCGTTCACCCCCGCGGGCGATCCAGCAGTCGTGGTCACGGCGAACGGCACGATGCAGGGGTTCGTCCTGGACGGCAGCGGCACCCAGTGGACGTCCTGGCAGACCAGCCCGGGTTCCTCCTGGGTGAGCTGGCAGCAGACTCCGTAACAGCACCCTTAGTACACATCCCGCACGTACCGTTTCTCGGCGGCCAGCTGCTTCACGTAAGCGCTGGCCGCTTCGGCGTCCATGCCGCCGTGCTGCGCGGCGATCTCGTGCAGTGCCAGGTCCACGTCCCTGGCCATGCGGCCAGCGTCGCCGCACACGTAGAACCGTGCGCCGGATTGGAGCCAGGTCCAGAGGCGGGCGCCGTGTTCGCGCATCCGGTCCTGGACGTAGATCTTGGCGCGCTGGTCGCGGGAGAAGGCGGTGTCGAGGCGGTCCAGGTGGCCGGAGGAGAGGTGGTGTTCGAGTTCGGCGCGGTAGTAGAAGTCGGTGGCTTGGTGCTGTTCGCCGTAGAACAGCCAGTTCGGGCCGGTGTGGCCGCGGGCTTGGCGGTCTTCGAGGAAGCCGATGAAGGGGGCTACGCCGGTGCCCGGGCCGACCATGATGGCCGGTGCGGAGGCGTCGGCGGGCGGGCGGAAGTGGGGTGAGCGTTGGACGAAGACTTGGACGGGGCCGTCGTCGGCGTGGTCGGCGAGGTAGGTGGAGCACACGCCTTTGCGGTTGCGGCCGCGGTCGTTGGTGTAGCGGACTACTGAGACGGTGAGGCGGACTTCGTCCGGGTGGGCCAGTGGGCTGGAGGAGATCGAGTACAGGCGTGGCTGGAGGCGTTTGAGGACGGCGGCCCATTCGGCGGCGGTGGCGCGGATCGGGAACATGCCGATGAGGTCGGCGGCTTGCAGGCCCCAGCTGAACTTGGCGAGCTCGTCCTTGTTGCCGGGGCGTTGGAGGCGTTTCAGGTCGTGGTTGGCGGTGCGCTCGGTGATGAAGGCGAGCAGGTCGGGGGTGATGCGGGTGATGTCCAGGCGGGTCCGCAAGGCCTCGGCCAGGGGGAGCGTGTCGCCGTCGCTGATGGTGACCGGCTCCAGTGCGTCCAGGCCGGTGAGGGCGAGCCATTCGGTGACGAGTTCCGCGTTGTTCGCCGGTCGCACGCCGAGGGCGTCGCCGGCTTCGTAGGCCAGTTCCCCGCCCCGGGTGTCGAAGGCGAACTGGCGGACTTCTTTGCCCGAGCCGGGCAGGCTGAGGAGGCGATTGCCGATGAGGAGGGTGGAGAAGGGGGAGGTCTTGGTGAAGGCGGCGGGGCCGGCGGAAGCGGTGGACCGTCCGGCGGGCTGCCGGGTCGGAGGCGGGGGCGACGGCGATGTGCCCGATGGCGCCGATGCCAGGGCACTGAGGACATCGCCGAACCAGGCCTCCGCGTTGTCCTCGAAGTCGGGCTCGCAGTCGGCGCGTGGACGCAACCGAGTGGCACCGAGCTCGGCGAGCCGCTCGTCCAGGCGCCGTCCGTGGCCGCAGAAGTCGTCGTAGCTGGAGTCGCCGAACGCCAGCACGGAGTAGCGGACGCCGGTCATCGCAGGAGCCTGCAACGCCGTCAGCGCCTGCCAGAACGCCGCGCCGTTGTCGGGAGCGTCGCCGTCGCCGAAGGTGCTGGTGACCAGGAGAAGATCGGTGTCGCCGGTGAGGAGGGTCGGATCCGCGGCGGCCATCGGAGTCAACTCGACGAAGAAGCCTGCTTCCGCAAGCCGATCGGCGATCGCGTGGGTGAACTCCTCGGCGTTGCCGGTCTGGGAGGCCCACAGCACGACCAGTCGCCGCAACGGGGCTGCGGCCTCGGGCTCGGCTTCAGCGGTCGGCACCGGTGGTCGAGCCGGTTCGGCGCGGGAGAACATCCCGGCCAGCATTCCGTCGATCCACAGCGCATTCGCCGGTTCCAGCGGTGCGGCGGAGGGCAGCACAGGTGTCCCGATCACGGGAGCGGCGGTGAGACCGGCCAGGTAGCCGGTGAGGTAGCGGCGCTCCGGTTCGGCCAGCGCGGGCGGCGTGAGGTCGGGGATGCCGAGGGCGTCGGCCAGGATGGAGATCGCCGCCGCTGCCGCTGCCGCCGACCCGGGTGCCGCCGACCCAGCCGCCGACGCCGCCGACGCCACCGACCCAGCCCCCACTGACCCAGCCCCCGCCGTCGACCGCGACCGGTCCGGCGCCGAGGCAGCACCCAGCGCCGAGGCAGCACCCACAACCGGCGAAGCCCCTGCCGCCGCCTCACCCTCGACCACCTCCACCTCCACCCCCGATCGCCGATCGGAACCCGTGGCCGGAACCGGCGCGGCGGTCGGGGTGAGCGCGACCGCGCAGACCTTGAATTCCGGCTGGAAGGAGATCGGGTCGATGGCGTCATTGGTCACGGCGTTGACCGCCAGGTACTCCCCGAACAGGTCGTTCCAGTGGAAGGGCGCGAAGCAGTTGCCCGGCCGCACCCGGTCCGTGACCACGGCCGGCAGCACGGCCCGGCCCCGGCGGGACGCGATCTCCAGATGATCGCCCTCTGCGATGCCGAGCGCGGCGGCGTCCTCGGGGTGGACCTCGATGAACGGCCCGGGGTTGAGCTTGGCCAGTTTCGCGACTTTGCCGGTCTTGGTCAGGGTGTGCCACTGGTGCTGCAACCGGCCGGTGTTGAGGACGAAGGGGAAATCGTCGTCGGGCAGCTCGGCGGCGGGCAGGTGCGGGCGGGCGAAGAACTGCGCGCGTCCCGTGGCGGTCGGGAACACCAGGTGCGGGCTGGTCCCGTCGTCGAGCGTCCGCTCGGCCTGGCTGACGCCGTCGTTGAGGTACCGCAGGGGATTGCGGTCCGGACCGTCGGGGGCCGCGGCCGGCCACTGCACCGGCGTCGCCCGCAGCCGCTCGTAGGTCACGCCGCGCAGGTCCCAGCCGGTCTTGGGATTCCAGGCCTGCTTCAGCTCCTCGAAGACCTCTTCGGCGCAGGTGTAGGTGAACGCGTCGGCGAAGCCCATCGCGCTGGCGACGCGGGCGATGAGCTGCCAGTCCGGCAGAGCCTGCCCGGGCGGGTCGATCACGCCGGGGACCAGGGTGAGGTTCCGCTCGGAGTTGACCATGACGCCGTCGGACTCGGCCCAGAGCGTGGCGGGCAGCACGATGTCGGCGTAGGCGTTGGTCTCGGTGTCGGCGAAGACGTCCTGGGTGATGACCAGTTCCGCGGCCTCCAGGCCCGCGATGACCGTCTTGCGGTTGGCGACGGAGGCGACCGGGTTGGTGCAGATGATCCAG
Source organism: Catenulispora yoronensis (assembly GCF_039531695.1). Taxonomy (NCBI): domain Bacteria; kingdom Bacillati; phylum Actinomycetota; class Actinomycetes; order Catenulisporales; family Catenulisporaceae; genus Catenulispora; species Catenulispora yoronensis. The sequence goes on along the minus strand of NZ_BAAAQN010000003.1, from coordinate 67,346 downwards.
CAGGCCTTGACGGCGCCGTCGGCGAGCTTGCCGAACATCTCCACGGTGCCGCGTCCAACCTCCGTGCGCAGCGTTCCGCCGGGCAGACCCCACAGATTCTCGATGAACTCCCGCTCGTCGTCGACCAGGACCGACCGCTGCCCGGGCAGGCCCGGGCCCATGTAGCCCATCTCCCGGCCGCCCATCGCGTTGGGCTGTCCGGTCAGCGACAGCGGCCCGGCGCCGGGCCGGCAGATCGCGCCGGTGGCGAGATGGAGGTTGATCAGGGCATTGGTGTTCCAGGTGCCGTGGGTGGACTGGTTCAGGCCCATCGTCCAGCAGCTCGTCCACGCCCCGGCCTCGCCGATCCACCGCGCCGCCTGGCGGATGTCGGCCTCCGGCAGGCCGGTGATCCGCGCCACCGTCTCCGGCGGATAATCCGCCAGGAAGGCGGGCATCTGCTCCCATCCGTCGGTGTACTGCTCGATGAACTCCGCGTCCGTGTGGCCCTCCGCGACCAGCAGATGCAGCAGCCCGTTGAGCAGCGCCAGATCGGTGCCGGGCTTGATCGGCAAGAACAGGTCGGCCTTGTCGGCGGTGGCGTTGCGCCGGGGATCCACCACGATCAGCTTGGCGCCGGCCTTGACCCGCTCCATCATCCGCAGGAACAGGATCGGGTGGCAGTCGGCCATGTTCGCGCCGATCACGAAGAACACGTCCGCCGAGTCGAGGTCCTGGTACGAACCGGGAGGGCCGTCCGCGCCGAGCGACAGCTTGTAGCCGGAGCCCGCCGAGGCCATGCAGAGGCGGGAGTTCGACTCGATCTGGTTGGTGCGCACGAATCCCTTGGCCAGTTTGTTGGCCAGGTACTGCGCCTCCAGCGACATCTGGCCGGAGACGTAGAACGACAGCGCGTCGGGGCCGTGCTCGTCAAGGATCGCGCGCAACCTGGCGGCGACCGCCGCCACCGCCTCGTCCACGTCGGTCTCGACCGGCTCGGTCCCGCGCTCGGCCCTTATCAGTGCTTTGTGGGCCCGGCCGCCGGCCGCCATCATGTCAACGCTGGTGGCGCCCTTCGTGCACAGCCGGCCGAAGTTCGCCGGATGGGCCTTGTCCCCCGAGGCCTTCACCGCCCGGCGCCGCCCGGTTTCCGGGTCGCGAACGATGTCCAGCGTGATTCCGCAGCCGACTCCGCAGTACGAGCACACTGTCCGAGCAGTCTGCGTCACGAGGCTTCCCACAGCCAGAACCGTAGGAAGGGCAGGTTTCCGGGCGGTCACACGGCGGGCACGCCGAGGGTTACGCCGCCTTCACGGTGACTGATCGGGAACGTGACCAAGCCGGCGGGCCGATTTACGGATGTCGCATCTGCTAGGAGTTGGCGCGATTTTGGATGGCAGATACCAGGTGGATAAGCCCTCATCCCAGTAGCTGCGATTCGTGGCGGGCTGCGGCGGGTACCGGTTTCACAGCTGCACAGCCACACAGCCACACAGTCACAGAGCCAGACAGCCGCGCTCGCCCAAGATCATGCTCTCCAGGACCAGGACCCTGCTCATGAGCCCCTCCAGCACCGCGGTCCGCTTGCACGGACATCTGCACCACCCGCATGAGGTGACGGTGGAGCAGTTGCGGGCTTTGCCCGTGCATCGTGTGCAGGTGTCCTTCGACTGCCGTTCCAGCGGCCCGCAGCACCACAGCTTCGAAGGGCCGACGCTGTGGGACGTGTTGCAGACAGCCGGTCCGCACCTGAACGGCGCGCATCGCAAGAGCCGGCTGGGGCACCTGATCACCATCACCGGCACCGACGGTCACTTCACGCTGCTGTCCTGGGCCGAGATCGATCCCGAATTCAGCGGCCAGCAAGTGTTGTTGGCCACCAGCATCGACGCGCGGCCGCTGGACGCAGCCGGCCCGCAACTGGTCGTCCCGACCGATGTCTGCGGCGCTCGATATATAAGCGGCATCACGACGGTGTGGACCGGACCGCTGGACGCGTGGCAGCCCACCGACCTGGGCTTGCATCAGAGCCCTTATGCTTACGGCGTCGCCGACAGCCGCCCCAACGCCGCCTCGTCCGCGCTTCCCGCCTCAGCCTGATACACGGTCATCCGCTGACCGTCGTCACCGAAGCGCAGGACCTCGGTAACCAGGGTCAACTCCCCCACCACCGGGTGATGGAAGCGCTTGGCGTCGCCGCGCCGGACCCGCACCTCGTGCCGGGCCCACAGCTCCGGAAACTCCGGGCACTCCCGATGGAACTCCTCGACCAAGGCCGTCAGCTCCGGCGCGTCCGGTTCCTCGGCGGCGAGGCTGTGCATGCTGGCGACGGAGCTCCGGGCCCACCGCTCCCAGTCGTCGAACAAGGTCCTGGACTGCGGATGGCAAAAGAAGTACCGCAGGGTATTACGACGCCGCACTGGCCAGTCCGCCAGCCCCGCGAACAGAGCGAGCCCCTCGGGGTTCGCAGCCAGAATGTCGCTGTACCGGCCCAGCACATACGCCGGGCTGGGCCGAACCGTCTCCAGCAGCCGCCGGATCCCCGGCCGCACCGAACGAGCACTCGCGCGGTACGGCAGCGGCGATGGCGGCGGCGTTCGCTGCGCGACATGGTGCGAAAGCGAGTACAGGTGCGCGTGCTCCTCCTCGTTGAGGCGCAGCGCCGCAGCCAGCGCATCCAGCACCGCGCTGCTGGGATTGGTCTCGCGCCCCTGCTCCAGGCGGATGTAGTAGTCGACGCTCACCCCGGCGACCGACGCGAGTTCCTCACGCCGCAGACCCGGCGTGCGGCGCAGGCCGATGCCGGCGTTCAACCCGACGTCGGTCGGCGCCAGCCGAGCACGCCGCGCGCGGAGGAACGCCGCGAGCTGGTTACCGTTCACCACGGTGTTGAGTGTCGCATGCACCGCCGATCTTGGTGCGCCGGTACCACGAACCGGCTCAGTCGCCCGAGTATCCCCAGAAGGCGACCTCATCCGGCTTCCCGCCTTTGTAGATCACGGCGCAGCAACCGTTCCAGCGGCCGTCGAAGGGAAGGCGGCCGGCGTCCTCGGCCTCTTGGAACGTGGCCAGCGTGGGGCGAGGACACTCGAAGGCGGCCATCAGTTCGTCATCCGTCAGCGGTCGCATGTTGTTGTAGTACAGGCGGTCACGGGGCGTCTCCGGTGCCACCAAGCGGTAGATGTCAAGAATCGAGTGGGTGCCGATGGTTTCCATGAACTCTTCGTCGGCCCACAGGTCTTCCAAGGTGGCGCAGTGCTCGTTGTACTCGCTGCCGTCGAAAGTCACGGCCTGCAACGCTGCGAACGTCGTTGCGATGTCGTCTTGAAACTTCTCCCGGTAGCCCCAGCCGGACGCGCCCATGACCTGTTCTCCTACGGTGCCGCTGAACGATGCTCCAAATATGCGCCGAGAGTATCGGCTGGCTGCGACAGCCTCTGAGTGGTCGCGCCATGGCTAGGAACATCGCGGTCTGTCTCCTCCGACGCCCGGCGACGAGGGTAGGCCCATGACTGAGACGCACCTCCGCCAGATCGATCTCCCCGCTCCCGTCGCCGCCTACTTCGCGGCCTCCGAGTCCGGCGACCCGCGGGCCTGGAGCGCCACGCTCGCCGAGGACGCCGTGGTCCGCGACCCGGTCGGGGCTCCCGAGGTCCGCGGTCGCGCCGCGATGTTCGAGCGCCTGAGCGGTGTCCTCCCCTTGCTCGCGGCGTTCTCCGGCCTCCAGCCCGACGCTGTGCACCCCGGGGGCGACAGCTTCGCAGTGTCCTGGCACGCCACCGCCACCACCGTGGCCGGCAAGGACCTTGCCTGGTCGGGAATCAGTATCTTCACGGTCGGCGACGGCGGTCTGATCGCCGCCATGGACACCTACTTCGACGCGTCGATCTTCGCCTGACCCGGAACCGGCACCCGCCTGCCGCGCATTCCGGGACGCCTCACCACGGCAGCGCCTCACCCCAGCTGCGCCTCGACCTCCGCGAGCGCCGCGGTGATCTCGTGCTCCAGTGAGGGCAGCTCAGCCTCGCTCAGCACTCGCAACGCCTCGCGCAGCCATCGGCGGGCAGCGTCGCGGTCCGGCGGCTGCTGGGCCAGCGCGAGCCGCGCCTTGCCGTAGGCGGCGCTGCCGATGACGACCGCTTCGGACCGTTCCTCGTCGGCGAGCACCAGCTCGAACTGCTGGTCCGCCGCTTCGACCGCGCCGAGCGCGAGCAGCGCGTCGCCGCGGGCCTGGGCCAGTGGCAGAACCCAGCGATGGCGGCTCTGCCCCTGCATCGGGCCGTCCGCCAGTTCGAGGAACTCCAGTGCCGCCTTGGGTTCGCCGGATCGCAGGGCGTTGACCCCCAGTCGATACAGCGCCTCGGTCTCCTCGCCGCGGTCGCTGATCTCGTGGGCGATCTGTCGGGCGCGCTGGTGCGAGCGTTCGGCTTCCTCGTAGTCGCCGCGCTGGGTCGCCAGCGTGCCGAGGATGTTCAGCCGCGCGCCGAGGCGTCGGCTCGATCCGACGCGTTCGGCGGACGCGACGGCCTCCGCCACCGTGGCCTGGGCCCGCTCGTGCTCGCCGAGCAGGCCGAGGCTCTGGCCGAGGGCGGCGAGCGCCACCATCGGGTCGTCCTCCTCGCCGTGTTTCCGGTACAGGTCGTGGGCCTCGGTCAGGGTCTCCACGGCCTGGCGGTGCCGTCCGGTCGCGGCGAGGACGACGCCCATGTTGTGGACCATCGAGGCTTCGCCGACGTGGTGGCCGGTTTCGCGCAGCAGTACCAGCGACCGGCGGAACGCGGCGGTGGCCTGCCGGTAGTGGCCGAGGTCGAGGTGCACGCAGGCGAGGTTGCCCAGGGTGATGGCGGTGCGGGAGCGGTCGCCGGCGAGTTCGCGGTGGGGCACGGCTTTTCCGAAGGCGATTAGGGCTCGGTCGAAGAAGCCTGCGACGCCTTCGAAGGTCCCTTGGCTGTGCCAGAGTTCGCCGAGCGCGGCGGCGTTGCCTTCGGCTTCGGCGGCGGGGATGGCGTGGCGGAGCTGGTCGGCCCATTCGGAGTTGTAGCCGGAGAACAGGTAGTACCGCGCCAGGGCCTGGCAGATGCGCCAGGCGTGGCCGGGGCGGTGTGCGGCGGCGTGGCGGGTGGCGGCGACGAGGTTGGCGCGTTCGGCGGCCACCCAGGCGCGGGCCTCGTCCTCGTCGGCGAACGCGGCGGGTTCGATCCCGGGCGGGCAGGGCAGCGGGTCGACGCGGAAGACCAGCCGTTGGAGCTGGTCCATGGCCGTGTAGACGGATTGCAGGGTCCAGTCGAGCCAGCGGTCGACGGCGGCCTCGCGGTCGGCGGCCGGGTCCACGGCGTGGCACTTGTCGATGGCGAAGGCGCGAAGCAGGTCGTGCAGCTCGTAGCGGTCGGGAACCTGTTGCCGGACCAGGTGTTCGTCCTGGAGCAGTTCCAGGATTCGGCGGGCTTCGTACGCCGGGATCCCGGCGAGGGCGGCGACGGACTCGGCGGTGGCGTCCAGTCCGGGGTCGATGCCCATGAGCCGGAACACGGTTTGGGCCGCTTGGGGCAGGCCGCTGTAGGAGAGCTCGAATACAGCGGCGAGGTTCAGCTCGCCGTCGGCGAGTTCGCCGATGCCGTGCTCCAGCCGGTCGGCCAGGTCCCGCATGGTCCAGGCGGGCGGGGAGCGCAGGCGGGCGGCGGCCAGGACGACGGCGAGCGGCAGGCCGCCGCAGAGGTCTGCGACGCGGCGCGTGGCCCCCGGGTCGGCGGCGGCGCGTTCGGGGCCGGCGATCCGGGCGATCAGCCCGGCGGATTCGGCGGGGCCGAGCAGTTCGAGCTGGAACACCATGGCGTCGTCGATCCCGGACATGCTGCGGCGGCTGGTGACCAGCACCAGGCATCCGGGACTGGCCGGGATCAGGTCCCGTACCTGCTTCTCGTCGGCGGCGTTGTCGAGCACGACGAGGGCGTCGCGGCCGTGCATGCGGTCGCGGAACATCGCGGCGCGCTCGTCCAGGGAGTCCGGCACGTGTTGGGCGGCGACGCCCAGGCGGCGCAGGAACGATTCCAGCACGGCGGCCGGATCGGCGGGCGGCCGTTCGGGGTCGAAGCCGCGGAGGTTCACGTACAGCTGGAGCTCGGCGTAGCGGCCGGACCGCACCAGGGTGTGCGCGGCGTGCACGGCGAGCTGGGTCTTGCCGATGCCGCCCATGCCCTCCATCGCGCAGATGACGACGGTGCGGGCCGGGCCGGCCTCCCCCGCGACCGCCAGGAGCCGCTCGACCTCGGAGGTCCGGCCGGTGAACGTCGGCAGGTCGGCGGGCAGCCGCAGCGGGCTGCCGCCGGCATCGCCGGCCGGTGCTCCGCGCCGCTGCACCCGGGCGTAGGCCTGACGCCAGCGGTCCACTTCGGGCTCGTCGAGGCCGAGGGCGCGGACGGCGGCCAGCACCAGGTCGATGTCGAGCCGTCGGCGGTCGGTCTGGAAGGTGTCGGCCAAGGTGGTGTGGGTCAGCTGGCGCGGCGGGCGGAGCAGCGGACCGACCTTCTTTGCCAAAGTCCGGTAGGACGGACCGCCGGCCCACAGCCGCAGGTCGTTCAACAACGAGATGAAGTCGGTCAGATCGGCGGCCTGCGACGGGTCCGGCGGCGGACCCCACGATGTCTCCACGGTCCATCCCCTTGCTCGAATCGGAACCATTGTAGAGGCGCGATGTCAGGGCTCGGACATGGGTTTCGGCGGCCGATCGGTCCCGCGGCCGCCGCTCAGTCCCGGGGCCGCGCCAGGGCCTCGGCGGCCAGCCTCCAGATCGAGGCGGCCAGGTCCAGGTTCGCGCCGTCCTGGGCGTGCTGCGCCAGGGCGCGCAGCCCGGCCATCCCCTCCTCGCTGCGGCCGTCCAGCAGCAGGAGCTGGTTGCGCAGCACTTCGAGCTCGACCTGCTGGCGGTAGGGCATGAACAGCTCGGCGCCATCGAGCCCCGCCAACAGGCCGCGGGCCTCCTCGGTGCGGTCCTCCTGGAAGGCGATGCGGGCGCGCAGGACGGTCAGGGCCTGGCGCAGGGCCGGCGTCCCGGCGAAGGCCAGGTAGGTCTCGACGGTTTCGACGTAGCGCAGTGCCGCGGCCGGGTCGGGCGGGGTCATCACCAGGTGCAGGTCGGCGGCGACGGCCCGCAGGCGCAGCCACAGGGTGAAGTTGTCGCGGCCGTCGTAGCGGTCCAGGGCCTGGTCGAGCAGTTCCTTCGCGGCGCCGAACTCGCCCTGCCGGGACCGGACGGCGGCGACGGTCCACATGGCCTCGGCCCACAGCGTGTCGGAGCGGCCGGCGACCAGATCGACGAGTTCGTCGGCGTGGCGGCGCGCCTCGGGGAGCCGGCCGGCCTCGGCCAGCGCGGACACCAGGGCAAGCAGGGCGGTGGCCGTGGTCGGTACGCCGGCCGAGAGCGGGGGCGCGGTCCGGGCCGCGGCGGCCTCGGCGGTGGCCAGCCGGTAGGCGGCCAGGGCGGTGTCGACGGCCGCCGGGACCTCGCCCAGCGACCGGCGGCACCGGGCCAGCTGGGTCAGGGCCCTGATCCGCAGCTCGGGGATCCCCACCTGGTCGCTCAGCGCCACGAGCTCCTCCAGGTGGACCCGCTCCTGGGCGTGCTCGTTGCGCCGGCGCCGCCACTCGGCGACCTGGTACAGGGCCGGCCAGCGGGTCAGCGGGTCCTGGCCGCCGGCGTCGGCGAGCGCCTCGGCCAGCAGCGGGCCGGCCTCGTCGGGGCCCAGGCCGGTGGCGACGGCCAGGGTCTCGGCCAGCGGCGAGGCCTCGGGCTCGGCGAACCGCGCGGGGTCGATGCCGAGGCGGTCGGCGAGCAGCCGGACGGCCCGCTCGGTGGGCTGCCGGGCTCCGGACTCCAGGCGGGACAGGTAGCCGGTGGACAGCTCCTCGCCGGCCAGTGCGCCCTGGGTGAGGCCGCGCTCGACGCGCAGGCGGCGCAGTCGCTGCCCGAAGGCAGGCTGTTCGAGCATGTCTGTGACTCCTTTTTGCCACGGCCTGTGGCAAAGCCCCGGCTATCGCTACCTGGAAAATAGCCCCGGCGTGGCAATTTTGGCAACTTGGCAAGCCGGTCCGGAGCCGGCGGCGAGCGCGCTGAGCTGCGTCGATCGACAGTCTTGGCAAACATTATTGGCAAAAACTTGCCAGAGTGAATCAAGGGGCGCTAGCTTCTTGGCAACGAACTTGCCAAGCCGACGGGCGAACAGCCCGGGGACCAAGGAGATGCCATGCTCACCGCGATCGCTTCCACGCTGGCCGTCCTGCTCGACCTCCTCATCATCTTCATCGGCGCCCGGTTCTTCGCGGTCCCGATAGCCGCGGCGGCGGCGTACGGAGTCCCGGTCCGCGAGGACGGCGACTCGCGCCCCTACCTGACCATCAAGGGCCTGCGCGACATCACGTCCGGCCTCATCGGCCTGGCGCTGCTGGCCTTCTCCGGCACGCACGCCGAGGCCTGGTTCATGCTCGCGGTCGCGGTGACCCCGTTCGGCGACACCTTCGTCGTGCTGAGGAACGGCGGCTCGAAGGCGGCGGCCTTCGGCATCCACTTCGCCACGGCGGTCGTCGTCGTCATCAGCGCGGCCCTGCTGTTCGCGGCCTGATCCCGGCCGTCCCGTCCCGCAGTACCCGGCCTGGTACCCGGCCTATTACCCGCCACAACCTTTCGACAGGAGTCGTCATGTCCCTGCTCACGCCGTCCTTCAACGAATCCCAGTCCGTGATCGCCCGCTCCGCCGAGGCCGAGGTCATCGGCCGCGCCCCGACCACGATCCGCCTGCTGGCCGACAGCTCCTCGACCGGCGGCGCGCTGTCGACGCAGCAGGTCACGCTGGCCGACGGCGCCGACGGCGCCAAGCCGCACCACCACGCGGGCTCCGCCGAGCTGTTCTACGTCATCGACGGCACCGCGCAGCTGCTCTCCGGCGACCAGGTCGTCACCGCCGGACGCGGAGACCTGGTCGTCGTACCGCCGGGTCTGGTCCACGCCTTCGCGGCGGCCCCCGGGGAGGACGCCGACCTGCTCATCGTGATCACGCCCGGCGTCGAAAGGTTCGAATACTTCAGGCACCTGGAACGCATCGCCTACGGGAAGGTCCCTCCGGAGAGCCTGCTGGACGTGCAGGAGATATACGACACCTACTTCCGCACCAGCAGCGTCTGGGAGGCCGCCCGGGCCTGAGAGGGATCGCAAAGTACCGGAGAGGATCGATCGGCACGACGACGCCGCGGCGCTGAGGGAAGCGCCGCGGCGTCGTCCTTTTCAGATGGGTCTTTCAGGCCGGTCCTTCAAGCCGGCCGCGATACCGAGCCCGATCAAACCAGCAGGTCGAACTCCTGTGCCGCGCCGATCGACGTCTGGTTGGCGATCAGCGACGAGGCGCCCGCGCTGTCCGCGGTCACGAGCTGCGTCGTCGAATGCGCGCGGAAGCTGTAGCTGCCGTCCGCGTTGAAGACGAGGTCGAATTCCTCGGGGGCGGCGATCGCGGTGGCGTCGGCGATGAGCGGCGTGGTCGTGTTGGGTGCGTCGACGTACTTGCCGTTGGCGTGGGCCCGCAGGCTGACGCTGCCGTCCGCGTTGTCGAACCAGTCGAACGTCTCCCAGCTGTCGACGACGGCGCGGTTGGCGATCAGCGGCTGCGCGCCGGCCTGCTCGGCGGTCACGATCTGGCCGTTCGCGTGGGCCCGCAGGCCCACCGGGGAGCCGGTGAGGCGCCACTTCTGGTTGGTGCCGCCGCCGCAGGACCACAGCTGGAGGTTGGTGGTGCCGTAGAGGTCGGCGTCGACGCACAGGTGGGACTGGCCGCCGCGGAGGGTTCCGTCGGAGAAGAAGAACCACTTCTGGTTCGCCCCGCCGGTGCAGTCGCTGATGACGACCTTGGTGCCGTTGGTCGTGCCGGCTCCGAGGGCGGTCAGGCATTTGGCGCCGCCGTAGACGGTGATCGTGTTGTTCGCCTGCCGCTTCCACTGCTGGTTGGCGGCGTTCGTGCAGCCGGCCACCTGGCCCTGCGTGCCGTTGGTCTGCGAGGAGCCGGGGACGTCGAGGCACTTGTTGTAGTAGACGCTGCGCAGCTCGGTGGTCTGGGAGCCCGGGCCGCCCCAGGCGTATTCGAGCCGGTCGACGGAGGTCGGGTTGGGAGTCCACAGCGGCAGGTTGCTGGAGCTCGTGGTGTCGAACGCGCTGAACAGCCGCTGGTTGTTGAGCGTGTCGTGGTCCGGGGTGGAGGTCCGGCCGCCGATGGTGTGGCACCAGATGGCGCCGAGGTGGTAGGTGTGCACGACGTCGGTGACGGCCTTCAGGAAGGCCACCTCCTTGTCGGTGGTGCCGCTGGGAGCGGCGTCGTAGTCCACGCCGGTGTCCGACTCGGCGCCGAACTCCTCGATCACGGTGCGCGAGGAGCAGTTGCCCATCAGGGTCGTGATGTCGGTGACCCACTGGTCGTAGGTCCGCGCGGCGTAGGGGAAGCCGTAGCGGTGCATGGCCAGGTAGACGCCGTTGAAGCGGGCGTCGTTGCACAGCGGCCGCAGGTCGCTGCCCCAGCCGCCGCCGTCGAGCTGCGCGCCCTCGACGAACAGCCGGTTGCTCGGGACGCCGTCACCGGTCATCCGGGTGATCCAGGTGGCCGCGAAGTCCAGCCACTGCTGGGTGGTGAAGCCGATGGGCTCGTTGATCGGGTCCAGATAGACCAGCGGCTGCGACTTGTACTTCGCCGCGAGCGTGTCCCACATCTGGTTCCAGGACGGCAGCAGGCCGGAGTTCACCATGTTGGTCCCGTCCTGCGACCAGTAGCACAGGACCACCTTGAACCCGCGGGCGACGGCCGCGTCGATGACACCGTAGTAGCTGGTGCCGGCCGCCGTGACCGGGTTGATCGGGATCCGGACCGTGTTCGCGCCGAGGTTGGAGGCGAAGGTCGCGAACATCGCGTCGGCCTTGGTGCGCGTCGCGTTGTAGTCGTCGGACGCGGACAGGCCCTGGAGCACGAGCGGGTCGGCGGTGAAGTTGTCGCCGAGCCGCGACCAGTGCACCCCGTGGAACTGGCTGGGGTCGAACGTCGGCGTGGCGGCCGCGGCCGGGGCGGCGCCGGTGACGAGCAGGAGCGGGACCGTGGCGACGGCGGTGGCCGCCGCCAGCACCCAGGACAGCAGACGGCGCTTGAGCCGGGTGGCGGACGGAGCAGCGGCAAGCGGAGCCGCGGCGGACGGAGCTGTGGGCGGGGACGGGTCCGAAGTGCGACGGGCGGGGAGGAGGCGGGCCATGGTCTTCCTTTCCAGAATCGGCATGACGGGACCGGGGATGAAGCTAGCGACGGCGGTCCGAATACGTCGATCGTGACTTTCAGAACACTGCGATCCGTCTGGCGGATGGCGATTCCCGCAGAACGCAACCGGCCGACCGGACGGCCGAGTGACAAGGTCGCTGGCGGTCCGGCCGGCCGGGAAAAGCCCTGGAACACGTCAGGAAGCGGCAGATCGCCTCCGCAGCCAACGCAATATCCCGTCGGCGGAAGCGGCCACGAAAATAAAGCATCCGGTGACCATTTGCTGGTCATAACTCTGCAATCCCAGAAGGCTCATCCCATTGGCCAGGAATCCCAGGAACAGCACCCCGATCCCGGTGCGCAGCAGACTCCCCCGGCCGCCGGCCAGGCTGGTCCCGCCGAGCACGACGGCGCCGACGACGTTCAGCAGCAGCGGACCGCCCATCCCGGCGCCGGCCCCGGCGAGCCCCGAGGTCAGCACCATGCCGGCGGCGGCCGAGAACAGCCCGGCCACCATGTAGACGCTGGTCCGGGTGCGGACCACATTGACGCCGCTGATGCGCGCCACCTCCGGGTTCGCCCCGACGTGCAGCACCCGGCGGCCCCAGACCGTCCGCGTGAGCGCGATCTGCGCCAGCACGTAGAGCACGAGCGCCACCCAGACCGAGTACGGCACCCCGCCGGGGCCGTCGATGCTGAACCGGACGAACCCGGCCGGCACCGGGGCGATCGTCCGGCCGTGGCTGAGCAGCGTCGTGCAGCCGCTCACCACGTACAGGCCGGCCAGCGTCACGGCGAACGGCACCACGTTCAGCCGGGCCACGACCTGCCCGATCAGCAGCCCGATCAGCATGCCGGTGGCCAGTCCGGCGACGATCCCCAGCGCCATGCTGCCGGTGCTGGTGATGATCCACGCCCCGGCGACGCCGCCGGCGCCGATCACGCTGCCGGTCGACAGGTCGATCCCGCCGGTGAGGATCACGAACGTGGCCCCGATCGCCGCGATCGCGACCACGGCCGACTGGCTCAGGACGTTGGTCAGGTTCGACGCGGTCAGCAGGCCGTCGGTCAGGAAGCTCAGGACCACGACCAGCAGCAGCAACGCCGGCAGCATCGCCAGGTCGGCGAACCACGCGGGCCGGTGCGCCGGATCACGCAGCCGGGCCACCGCCGACATTGACGCGGACGACACGGTCTTCGGGTTCGACGACCCAGTTTTCGGGTTCGACGACACAGCCCTCGGGTTCGACGACCCAGCGTTCGAGTTCGACGGCGCGGATGCGGTGGAGGGATCCGCGACGGACCCCTCCACCCGCGCGGGCTCAGGACGCACAGCCCCACACCTGCGAGCTGGTCGTGGCGAAGTTCGCCTGGTTCAGCGTCAGCCCCTTGGCCTGCACGCTCTTGGCCGGCACCGATCCGCCGCCGAGCGCCGTGGTGATCGCGGCGACGGCCTGCTTGCCGAAGTCGCCCACCGGGGTGGCGATGTCCGCGTCGAGCGTCTTGGCCCGCAACGCCTTGCAGCCGTTCTGGTCGCCGTCGATCGTCACCGTGAACACATGCTTGGGGTCGCCGATCGGGGCCAGCCGGCCCGCCGCGGTCAGCGCCGACTGGACCGAGGGCAGCAGGAAGTCCGAGGGGCTGTAGACCGCGTTGATCGTCGGGTCCTTCTGGAGCGCGTTGGCGGTCCCGTCCAGCGCCTTGGCCGGGTCCCAGTCGGTGGGCACCTGGCTGACGATCGTCACCCCGGGCTGGCCGGCGAGCGCCTGGTTGAACCCGTCGCGCCGGCCTATCGCGTTCTGGTCGGTCAGGCCGCCGACCAGCTCCAGCACCTTCAGCGGCGTGGTCTTGGCGGCGGCCAGGAACTCGTCCGCGACGGCCTTGCCGTCGGCGACCGGGTCGCCGGTGATCTGGAAGGTGAGGTCCTTCTGGTCGGCGACCGAGCGGTCGACGGCCAGGAACGGCACGTTGTGCGCCTTGGCCAGGCCGGCCGAGGCGGTGATCTGCTGGCCGTCCTGGGCGATCACGATGACCGCGTCGACCTTCTGGGTCTGGATCAGGTCCTGGATCTGCGAGGCCTGCTTCTGGGCGTCCTGGTCGGCGACGTCGAAGACGACGGAGTACCCGGCGGCCTCGGCGGCGCTCTGGATCGAGGCCTTCTCGGCCTGGCGGATCGCGTTGAGCAGGTCGAAGCTCACGCCGATGGTGTGCTTCTTGCCGCCGGCCGCGCCGCCGGAGCCGCCCGCGCTCTTGGCGCCGGAGCTCGACCCGCAGGCGGACAGGGCCAGCGCGGACGCGGCCAGGACGACGGAGGTCCGCAGAACACCGGTGTTTCTCACAATGACTCCCTTGGAGGGTCTGGTCGGAAAATGGTTCAGGGGATTTCGGAGCAGGCGGAACAGACGGAACAGGCAGAGCAGGCGGAACAGGCGGAACAGCCCGAGCAGACAGAGCGGACAGCTCAGGCCGCGAGGTCGGGACCCGTCGCGGGCCGGATCCGCCGGACGATCCGCCGCACCGCTCGGGCCGGCTCCCGCCACCGGGCCCCGGCGGCGAGGACCGCGGCCAGCAGCACGCCGCCCCGGACGATGTCGAACACGTAGGGCGAGGCTCCGGAGAAGACGAGTCCGGTCTGGACCGCCGTGAGGACCACCGCCCCGAGCACACTGCCGCCGACGCTGCCCCGGCCGCCGAACAGGCTGGTGCCGCCCAGCACCACGGCGGTGACGACGGTGAGCTCGTAGCCCTGGCCGATGGACGGTTGCACGGCGCCCAGCCGGGCGGTCTGGGTCAGCGAGGCGACGGCGGCCAGCAGTCCGGCCAGCGCGTAGGCGCCGATCAGCACCCCGCGCACCGGCAGGCCGGCGTCCTGCGCCGCCGCCTGGTTGGAGCCGACGGCCTGCACGTACCGGCCGAAGGTGGTCCGCCCGAACAGCGCGATACCGCCGAGCACCACCGCGGCCGCCAGCACGACCGGCGTCGGCACCCCGAGCAGGCTCCCGGTGCCGATGCCGCGCAGCGCGTCGGGCAGGCCGATGTTCTGCTGGCCGGTGATGTGGCCGCCGGCGCCGCGGAACACCTGCATCGTGGCCAGGGTGACGATCAGCGCCGGCACCCGGGTCAGGGCCACCGCCAGGCCGTTGACCAGGCCCATGCCCACGCCGGCGACGCAGACCACGGCGAAGACCACCGCCGGGCCGTGGTCCACGACCAGCGATCCGGACTCGATCGCCGCGGCCAGGAACAGCATCGAGCCCACCGACAGGTCGATCCCGGCGGTCAGGATGACGAAGGTCATGCCGACCGCCGCGATGACCAGCGGACTGGCCTGGATCGCGATGTTGCGGAAGTTGGCCACGGTGCCGAAGCCGTCGTAGCGCGCCGACAGTGCGAGCAGCACCACGAGCAGCACCGGGAACAGCGGCTGGCGGCGCACGGCGGTGCGCAGCGGGCCGAGCAGGCGGGGCAGTGCCGCCGGGCGGGCGGTCATCGGACCCCACCCCCGGTCGCCAGCCGGATCACGGCTTCCTGCGTGGCCCGCGCCCGGTCCAGGATCCCGGCCAGCCGGCCGTCGTGCATCACGCCGACCCGGTGGCTCAGCCCGAGCACCTCCTCCATCTCGGAGCTGATCAGCAGGATGGAGGTGCCGCCGTGGGCCAGGTCCACCAGCAGCCGGTGGATCTCGGCCTTGGCGCCGACGTCGATCCCGCGCGTCGGCTCGTCGAGGATGATCAGCCGGGGCGGCCGGACCAGCCACTTGCCGAGGACCACCTTCTGCTGGTTGCCGCCGCTGAGCGAGCCGCCGTCGGCGCCGAGGCCGCCGCGGGCGGTCAGCCGCACCCGGCCGGCCAGGTCGTCGGTCAGCCGGCGCTCGCCGCCGCGGTCGAGCCAGCCCAGGCGGCGCCGGTGCCGCACGGTGTCCAGCCCGACCAGCGACAGGCTCTCCCGGATCGGCCGTTCCAGGAACAGCCCCTCGTGCCGCCGGTCCTCGGTGACGAACGCCATCCCGGCCGCGATCCCGGCCCGGACGTCGCCGCGCCGCAGCCGGCGGCCGTCGAGCTCGACGTGGCCGGGGCCGCCGGCCAGGCCGAACACCGCGCGCGCCACCTCGGTGCGGCCGGAGCCCATCAGCCCGGCCAGCCCGAAGACCTCGCCGCGGGCGATGTCGAAGGAGACCCCGGACACCCGGTCCCCGTCGCCCAGGCCCCGCACCGCCAGCGTCGGCACCGAGCCGGGCCGGGGCAGCGGCGGGTAGCCGTGCGCGAGTTCCCGGCCGACCATCAGGGATTCCAGCGCCGGGCGGTCGAGCTCGGCGGTCGGCCGGTCGGCGACCACGCGGCCGTCGCGCATCACCACGACGCGCTGGCTGAGCCGGGCGATCTCCTCCAGGTAATGCGAGATGTAGAGGACTGCCACGCCGTCGGCGCGCAACTGCTCCACGATCCGCATCACCAGCTCGCGTTCGGCGAGGTTGAGCGAGGCGGTCGGCTCGTCGAAGACGATCGCGCGCGGGTCGCTCGCGAGCGCCTTGGCGATCTCGACCAGCTGGCGCTGTCCGGCGGACAGGTCGCGCACGAGCGCCTCGGGGCCGAAGCCCGCGCCGACGCGCCGCAGCAGGGGTCCGGCCACGCCGCGCAGGTGTCCGGGCCGGACCGTCGGGCGGCCGGGGGTGCGGAGCCGGTTGATGAGGATGTTCTCCGCGACGGTGAGGTCCGGGAACAGGCTCGTCTCCTGGTGCACGGTGGCGACGCCGGAGTGCTTGGCCCCGCCGACCCCGGCGCCGGCGGGCACGCCGCCGAAGCTGACCTGTCCGGAGTCCGGGCGCAGGATCCCGCCGATGATGTTCTTGACGGTCGACTTGCCGGCGCCGTTCTCGCCGGCCAGCGCGACGACCTCGCCGCCGGAGACCGTGAACGAGACGCCGGCCACCGCGGGGATGCCGCCGAAGGACTTCGACACGTTGCCGACCGCGATGGCCGGGGCGGCCGGGGCGGCTGGGACGGCCGGGGCCGGGGCCGCCACGGTCAGGCCCCTGAGGGGGTGGGCGCGGGAGCGGGTCCAGACATCTATTCCTCCAGTGCGGTTCCGGGCATGGCGAGAAAGGGAAACATCGCGGTTATCAGGCATCGTCCGCGGGGTGCAGCCGAGATTACGCTCGGCGTTCTCCGCCCGTGAAGCGCATGTTTCGGCAGGCGGCAATCCGGAATACGGATGGGCCCGGAATCGGCGTGCGGACCCGGCCGGGAATCCGCTTTATGAAGAACATTGATACGGCCGGCCCCGCCGGAGGTCCGATCAGTGCGCGTCGCGCAGGGTCTGCCGCTGCCGGCCGAGCCCGTCGATCTCCAGTTCCACCCGGTCGCCGGCGCGCAGGAAGACGGGGTCCGGACTGCCCAGGGCGACGCCGGCCGGCGTGCCGGTGTTGATGACGTCACCGGGCCGCAGCACCATGAACCGGCTCAGATACCAGACCAGATGCGCCACGCCGAAGATCATGTCGGCGGTGCTCCCGTCCTGCCTGAGCTCGCCGTTCACCCACAGCCGCAGCCCGAGCCGCTGCGGGTCGGGGACCTCGTCGGCGGTGCGGATCCAGGGCCCGAAGGGGTTGAAGGTCTCGCAGTTCTTGCCCTTGTCCCATTGGCCGCCGCGCTCCAGTTGGAACTCCCGCTCGCTGACGTCGTTGCTGATGGCGTAGCCGGCGACGTGGGCCAGGGCGTCGGCCGGACTGTCCAGGTAGCGGGCCTCGGTCCCGATGACGACGGCCAACTCCACCTCCCAGTCGGTCTTCACCGAGTCCCTGGGGATCAGGACCTCGTCCTCGGGTCCGACGACGGTGTCCGGGGCTTTGAAGAACACGATGGGCTCCTCGGGGGGCGTGGCCCCGGTCTCGCGCGCGTGGTCGCTGTAGTTGAGCCCGATGCAGACGATCTTCCCGATGCGGGGCAGCGGCGGCCCGAACCGCTCGACCTGCTCGACGACCGGCAACCGGAGCAGATCGAGCTCCGCCTCGGTCCGCAGGAGCAGGTCCGGGCCGAGGTCGGGCGCGACCGGGGTCAGGTCGCGCCACAGGCCGTCGGCGCCGCTGACGATCGGGCGCTCCTGGCCGGGGGCACCGTGGCGTGCGAATCTCATGGGACTCCTTTTCTCGACAAAGGCAGGGAATTGTTCACGGTAACGAAGGAGTTTTCGGATTCTCCAATCCGTCATCCGGATGGCTCCGATCCGGATTCCGGATAACCGGCTATCCGCGATACGGATGGTGCCGTTCTGTTACTCACTCTTCGCCGCGCCGGTCCCGGCGATCTATGGTCGGCGATATGAGAACCCGGCTTCCCGCCCCCGAATTCACGCCGGCTCCGTCGCCGGGGCCGATCCCGATCTCCCGCCGGACCCGGCCATGACGGCACCGGAGCCGCCCGGCGTCGTGCAGCCGCTGGTGCCGATGGCCGGGACCGACGACGTCGGGCTGGTCGTCGGCGACGTGGAGCGGGGCACGCCGGTGGCCACCGAGGCCGGGGTGGTCCCGGCCGGCGACGACGTGCCGGCCGGCCACAAGGTGGCGGTGCGCGCCGTCGCCGCCGGCGCCGCGGTCCGCAAATACGGCGAGGTGATCGGGCTGGCCCGCCAGGACATCCCGGCCGGGGCCCACGTGCACACGCACAACCTCGGCGTCGGATCGCACACCCTGGGCACCGCGCCGACGCGGACCTCGGCCGCGACGCCCTGGCGGCCGCCGGCCGAGCCGACCCGCGACCGCTTCCAGGGCTACCGCCGCGCCGACGGCCGGGCCGCGACCCGCAACTACATCGCCGTGCTGCCGACGGTGAACTGCTCGGCGACGGTGGCGCGGATGGTGGCGCAGACCGCCGCCGCCGCGCACGCCGGAACCCCCGGGCTCGACGGGGTCATCGCCCTGACCCACGACCTGGGCTGCGGCATGGCCGAGGGCACGGCCGGCGACGACATCCTGCGGCGCACGCTGCGCGGCTACGCCGGGCACGCGAACATCGCGGCCGTGCTGACCATCAGCCTGGGCTGCGAGGTCAACCTGCCGGAGAACCTGTTCGGGGCCGAGGTGCCCGCCGAGACCCTGGAGATCCAGCACCTCGGCGGGACCGCGGCCACCGTCAACGCCGCCCTGGAGCGGGTCGCCGAGATGGCCGCGAAGGTGTCGGCGCTGCGCCGGGAACCGATCCCGGTCTCCGAGCTCGTGCTGGGGTTGCAGTGCGGAGGCAGCGACGCCTACTCGGGCCTGACCGCCAACCCGACGCTCGGGGTGGCGGCCGATCTGCTGGTCGCGGCCGGCGGCAAGGTGATCCTCGGGGAGACGCCGGAGATCTACGGCGCCGAGCACCTGCTGCGGGACCGGGCCGTGAGCCCGGAGGTGGGGCGCCGCGTCGACGAGCTGATCGCGTGGTGGCAGGACTACACCGCGCGCAACGGCGCGGAGCTGGACAGCAACCCGTCGAAGGGCAACAAGGCCGGCGGGATCACGACCATCTGGGAGAAGTCGCTGGGCGCCGTCCTCAAGGGCGGCACGAGCCCGCTCACCGACGTCGTCGCCTACGCCGAGGCGGTGACCGCGGCGGGCCTGACGTTCATGGACACCCCCGGCTACGACCCCGTGTCGGCCACCGGGATGGTGGCCGGCGGAGCGACGCTGCTGGCGTTCACCACCGGCCGCGGCTCGGTGTTCGGGTCGCGGCCCACGCCGTGCCTGAAGATCAGCACGACCTCGCGGCTGTACGAGCACATGCGCGGCGACATGGACTTCGACGCCGGTCCGGCGATGTCGCGCCAGGACCAGGTCCGCTACGGTGTGCGCCTGTTCGAGGCGTTGATCGACATGGCCTCGGGCGCCCCGAGCAAGTCCGAGGCACTCGGCTTCGGCACCGAGGAGATCGTGCCGTGGCGGATGGGAGCGGTCGTATGAAGCCGGAACCTGCTGAGCTGTCGGAGCCGTCGGAGCTGTCGGAGCTGTCGGAGCTGTCGGAGCCGTCGCGGATCTCAGTGCTCTGGCCCGGGCGGGCAACCCTGGGCGAGGGCCCGGTGTGGGATGCGCGGACTGACACCTTGTACTGGGTGGACATCGTCGCGGGGGCTGTGTTCGTCCAGGGGCCCGGCGAGCCTCGGCGGATCGAGGTCGGGGCGCAGGTCGGCTGCCTGGGTCTGACCGAGGATCCTCGAATCCTGATCGCGGGCCTGCGCACCGGCTGGCACCTGCTCGACCTGGACAGCGGCGCCCTGCGGTTCCTGGCCGATCCCGAGGCCGACCGTCCGTCCTGCCGCTTCAACGACGGATCGGTCGACCCGGCCGGACGGTTCTGGACCGGTTCGCTGGAGGACGGCGAGACGCGGCCGGTCGGGCGGCTCTACCGGTTGGACGGCACCGCTGACGCCGCGGTCACCGTCGCCGACGAGGGCTTCTACTGCTCCAACGGCATCGACTGGTCGCCGGACGGCCGCTGGATGTACTTCGTGGACTCCCGCGCCGACGTCATCCACCGCTACGCGTTCGACGCCGCCACCGGCGCCCTCGGCCCGCGCCACGTCTTCGCCGACACCTCGGACCTGGCCGGGATCCCCGACGGCCTGCGGGTCGACGCGGCCGGGGACGTGTGGTGCGCCATGTGGGACGGCGCGCAGATCGTCCGCTTCTCCCCCGACGGCACGGTGGCCGGGCGGCTGCCGGTGCCGGTCCCGCGCCCGACGAGCGTGGCGTTCGGCGGGCCCGGGCTGCGGACCATGTTCATCACCTCGGCGTCGATCGACCTCACCGAGGACCAGCTGGCCGCCTGGCCGCTGTCCGGCTCCGTGCTCCGGCACGAGGCCGGGACGGCCGGCCGGGCCCCGAACCTTTTCCGGCGCGGACGAGAGGCGCACGCATGAGATTCACCGACAAGGTCGCCGTGGTCACCGGCGCCGACTCCGGCATCGGCCGGGCAACGGCCGAGCGGCTGCTGGCCGAGGGCGCGACGGTGTTCGCCGTCGACGTGCGGCACAGCCAGCCCTGGCGGGATCCGGGCGCGGGCCGGCTGCGGCTGCTCGACCTGGACGTCGCGGCCCCGGAGGCGGCGGACCGGCTGGCGGCGTGCCTGCGGTCCGAGGCCCCGCGGGTGGACGTGCTGGCCAACGTGGCCGGGATCCTGCACATCGCCCCGTTCCTGGAGGTGACCCGCCAGGACTGGGACCGGGTGCTGGCGGTGAACCTGACCGGGCTGTTCTTCCTGAGCCAGGCGGTGGCCCGGATCATGGTCGACACGCAGACCGCCGGGCGCATCGTCAACGTGTCCTCGGTGCACGCCGTCGTCTCGGAGCCGAACGCCGCGCCGTACACGGCGACGAAGGGCGGGCTGGAGGCGATGACCCGGACGATGGCCTCGGAGCTGGCGCCGTACGGGATCACCGTGAACTGTGTCCGCCCCGGGGCCACGAAGACCCGGATGAGCGAGCCCATCTACACCGCGCAGGTCGTCAGGTCCCTGCTGGGGAAGATCCCGCTGGGCAAGATCGCGCCGCCGGAGTGGGTGGCCTCGGCGATCTGCTACCTGGCCTCCGAGGACGCCTGCTACACCACCGGCGCTTGTCTGGACGTCGACGGCGGCTACGCCATGGACGGTTCGCTGCCCGGGACGGAGTACGCGTGAGCGCCGAGAATGCAGTCGCGGTCACTGTCACCGACACCGTCGCCGTCGCCGTCGTGACCGGCGCCGCGTCCGGCATCGGCCGCGCGACCGCGCTGCGGCTGGCCGCCGACGGGTTCCACGTCGCGATGATGGATCTGGACGCCGCCGGGCTGGCGGCCACCGGCGAGCTGGTCCAGGACGCCGGCGGCCGGGCCCGCGCGTTCCCGGTCGACCTGTGCGACCCGCTGGCCGTCGGGTCGGTGACCCGCGAGATCGCGGTCACGGTCGGGGCCCCGGAGCTGCTGGTGAACGTGGCCGGCATCGGGGTGGCCGCGACCGTGCTGGAGACCAGCGACGAGGACTGGAACCGGGTGCTGGCGGTGAACCTGACCGGCCCGTTCCTGACCACGCGGGCGATCCTGCCGCTGATGCTGGACCGCGGGACCGGGGTGATCGTGAACATCGCGTCGGTCGCCGGACAGGTCGGGATTCCGAAGCGCGCGGCCTACTGCGCCTCCAAGGCCGGGCTGGTGGGGCTCACCAAGGCGGTCGCGGTGGACCACGGGCACGAGGGGATCCGCAGCGTGGCGATCTGCCCGGGCACCGTGGAGACCGAGTGGATCGGCAAGATCCTGGCGAACGCGCCGGATCCGGCCGCCGCGCGGGCCGCGATGTCCGCGCGCCAGCTCGACGGCCGGATGGGAACCCCGGAGGAGATCGCGGCCCTGGTCGCGTTCCTGGCCGGGCCGGACGGCCGGTTCGTCAACGGCACGGCGCTGATCGCCGACGGCGGGATGACGGCGGCATGAGGACGGCCGAGCCGGCGCCGGCCGGGACACTCGGCGCGGGCCGCGACTCAAGCCGCTGCGCGGGCCACGACTCAAGCCACGGCGCGCCGCTCAGTCCGATCGCGATCGACGCGGACCTGCGGCGGATCGTCGGGCCCGAACACGTGGAGATCCGCCCGGCGGCCCTCGTGCCCTACCGGACCGACGCCACTTTCGGGTTCTCCGGCGTCCCGCAGGCCGTGGTCCGTCCCGGCAGCACCGAGGAGGTGGCGCGGATCCTGCGCTGGGCCGACCGGCACCGAATACCGATCGTGCCCCGGGGCGCGGGCACCAGCCTGGCCGCCGGCGCCGTCCCGGTCCAGGGCGGCGTCGTGCTGGCGCTGACCCGGATGGACCGCGTCGTGGCGGTCGACCCGGTCGACCTGACCGCGGTGGTGCAGCCCGGTGTCACGACCCAGACGCTGGCGCGCGCCGTCGCGGAGTACGGACTCCACTATCCGCCCGATCCCGGCAGCCAGCGGGTCTCGACGCTGGGCGGGAACGTGGCCACCAACGCCGGCGGGCTGCACGGCCTGAAGTACGGCAACACCGGCGGCTACGTGCTCGGCGTCGAGGCGGTGCTGGCCGACGGCGAGGTGATCCGGGCCGGCGGGCGGCTGCTGAAGGACGTCGCCGGCTACGACCTGGTCCGGCTGCTCACCGGGTCCGAGGGCACGCTGGCGGTGCTGACCGAGCTGACGCTGGCGTTGCGTCCGGCGCCCGCGACGAGCCGTACCGGGCTGGCGTACTTCGCCGATCTGGAGGCGGCCGGCGAGGCGGTGCGCGGCATCGTCGCGGCCGGGGTGCTCCCGGCGACGCTGGAGTTCCTGGACGCCCACTGCGTCAGGGCGGTCGAGTCCTACGCCCGGCTCGGGCTGGACACGACGGCCGGGGCGCTGTTGCTGTTCGGCGACGACGGCGGCGCGCCGGAGGTGGACCGGACGCTGCACGTGATGGCCGAGACGGCGCGGTCGCACGGCGCGCTGTCGGTGCAGGTCGCGACGGCCGCGGCGGAGTCGGAGGCGCTGTTGGCGGCGCGCCGCTGCGCGCTGCCGGCGCTGTCGAAGCTGGGCGGGGCGACGATGCTGGAGGACGTGGGGGTGCCGCGCTCGCGGCTGCCCGAGCTGGTGCGACGCATCGACGAGATCGCGGCGCGGCACGGCGTGACGATCGCGACCTTCGGGCACGCCGGCGACGGGAACGCGCATCCGGTCGGGTGCTTCGATCCCGGTGACGCCCGGCAGCGGGCCGCGGTCGCCGCGGCGTTCGACGACGTCTTCGCGGTCGCCGTGGAACTCGGCGGGACGATCACCGGCGAGCACGGGGTCGGCGCGGCGAAGCTGCCGTATCTGGCCGCGCAGCTCGGCGGCGCGCAGGTCGCTTTGCAGGCCCGGATCAAGCGGGCCTTCGACCCGAAGGGCATCCTCAACCCCGGAAAGCTCGGATCATGACGACGGAACGATTCACTGAGCGACTCACGGAACAGCGCGATCAAGGGTTCTTCGATGCCGAGGACCTGGGGACGTGCATCTCGTGCGGGTTCTGCCTGCCCTCGTGTCCGACGTACAAGCTGACCGGCGACGAGGCGTCGTCGCCGCGCGGGCGGATCGCGCTGATGCGCGCGATCGACCACGGCGAGGTCGACATCTTCGACGCGGCGGCCAAGGAGCAGGGGTCGTTCTGCCTGGGATGCCGGGCGTGCGAACCGGTGTGTCCGGCCGAGGTGCCCTACGGCCGGTTGTTGGAGCAGCTGCGGGACGCGCAGTGGAAGGGACGGCGGCGGCCGGTGCGGGTGTGGCCGCTGCTGGTCTTCGCGCGGAGTCGACGGCTCATCCGGTTGGCCGGCTCGCTGGTGCCGTTCCGGCGGCACGCGTCGTTCACGGCGTCCGGGAGCGGTGCCGGTGCTGGTTCCGGTGCCGCGAGCGATGTCGCTAGCGATAGCACTGGCACCGACCGGCTCATGCTCGGCTGTTTCGAGCGGGTCCTGTTCCCGGGCGTCAGCCGCGCCGCCGCCGATGCGTTGCCGGGCTTGGAGATTCCCTCCGACCAAGGCTGCTGCGGTGCACTGCACGCGCACAACGGCGATCTGGCGACCGGCACCGAACTCGCCGAGCAGCTGACGGCGCGACCGGGCCGGATCGTCTCCACGGCTGGTGGCTGCGCAGCACATCTGGCCGCGGTCGCTGGTCGCGATCGGGTCGCCGACTTCTCCGAAGTCCTGCTGGAGCGCGGCGAACTGCCCGGACCGCTGCTCGTCGACGGACGCCCGGCGCGCATCGGCTTGCAGGACTCGTGCCACCTGCGCAACGGGATGGGGGTCAGCGAGGCGCCGCGCCGGGTGCTCGCGGCGCTCGGCGAGTACGTCGAGGTACCGGGGGCCGGGGACTGCTGCGGCGCGGCCGGGACGTACGCGATTCTGCGGCGCCGTGACAGCCGGCGAGTGCTTGAAGCCAAGCTAGCCGTGCTGGAGGAACTCGATCTAGACTTCGTGGCCGTGGTGAACCCCGGATGCCAGCGCCAGCTGATCACCGCGGTGCGGCGTGCCCGCCTGCGGACCCGGGTGCTGCACCTGGCCGAGCTGGTCGCGCTGGCCCGGGCCGGATCGGCGGCGGAATGAGCGACGCGGCCGAATCGCGTGACTCCCCCGAGCCCTCGGGCGTCTACGACGGCTTGGACGCCCTGGACCTGCCGCGCGATCCGCGCGACGCGATGTCGTTGCAGACCGCGTGGCTGAAAAGCTTCCTCGCCGTCGCCGACTGCGGCGGGTTCGGCGCCGCCACTCTGGCGCTGCACCTGTCGCAGTCGCGGGTCAGCGCCCACATCGCGGCCCTGGAGCACGCGCTCGGCGTGACGCTGTTCGACCGCAAGGCCCGGCCGATCTGCACCACCGAGGCCGGCGAGCTGTTCCGCGGGCACGCGCTCACCGCCATGCTGGAGCTCCAGCGCGGCGTCGAGGCGGCCCGCAGCACGCTGGACAACATCGTCGCGCACGTGTCGATCGGCAGCTATCCGAGCGTCAGCTCCACCTACCTGCCGGCCATCCTCCAGGAGCTCCAGGCCCGGCACCCCGGCATCACCGTCGAGCTCTGCGAAGGGACGGCCGCGACGCTGGAGGAGATGGTCGCCAAGGGGACGGTCGACCTCGCCTTCCGGCCGCTGCTGCCGAAGATGCGCGAGGCGATGCTGTCGCACCGCACCATCTGGCGCGAGGACATCGTCGCCGTGATGCGGGAGAACGATCCGCTGGCCGAGCGGTCGTCGGTGAGCGTCGAGGACGTCCTGGGCCGGCCGCTGATCGGCAACCCGGCGGGCACCGAGGAGGAGGGCGGCGGCTTCGACCTGCGCAACACGCTCGGGGACGCCGCCGCCCGGGCCAACATCGTCTACCTCACCGACCAGCCGGCCACGCTGGTCGCCCTGGTCCGGGCCGCCTTCGGCATCGGGATCGTCAACCGGCTGGCGTTGCAGACGACGAGCACCGAGGGGCTGACGATCCGGACCATCGACTCCCCCACCGCGCACCGCAACGTCGCGCTGTTCTGGCTCCGGCGACGGTCGGACAGCGCGACGGTGAAGGCGTTCCTGGACGCTCAGCGGACGGCGCCGCTGCCGCCCGGCGTGGTGGCCACGCCCGCGGACTGAGCGGACTGAGCAGACTGAGCGGACTGGTCGGGCTGGCGGGGCTGGCCGGACTGGTCGAGCTGGCCAGACTGGTCGGACTGGTGGCCGCGCAGGAACACGGCGCTGGTGAGGATCCCGAACACCACGATGGCGGCGTTCACCGCGATCGCGACGCGCAGTCCGCTGAGGACGGCCGCGGTTCCGGTGCCGACCATGGCGGCGGTGACGACGGAGCTCATGATCGGCGTGCCCATGGTGATGCCGACCTGCTGGGTCATGGTGGCCAGTCCGGTGGCGAGGCCTTGTTCGCGGTCGGCGAGGCCGGAGGTGGCGGTGACCATGAAGGCGACGATGACCAGCATGTTGCCCACGCCGCCGAAGTAGCTGGCCGTCAGCATCAGCCACAGCCACGAGTGCTCGGGGCCGAGGCCGATCAGGGCGGCGGTGAACACGGCCTGGAGGAGGCCGCCGGCGATCAGCGTCCGCTTGGTGCCCAGGCGGCCGATCACCTTCGAGGCGGTGACGCCGCCGGTGACGGTGCCCAGGCCCAGGACGCCGAAGGACAGGCCGGCGGCGAGCGGGGAGAAGCCCAGGACGTTCTGCAAGTAGAGGGTCAGCGGGAAGACCAGGGACGTCTCGGTGAGGAAGGCGATCAGGCCGGCGACGTTGCCCCAGGCCACCGTCCGCTTGCGCAGGACCGTGAGGGGAACCAGCGGCGCGGACACTTTGCGCTCGACCGCGTAGAACACGACGAGGAGCGCGGCACCCGCCGCCAGCGACAGCAGCGCACCGGCCGAGCCCCAGCCGCGGTCGCCGGCCTGGGTGAGGCCGAAGACGACGGCCAGCAGGCCGAGGGTGACGGCGACGGCGCCGGGGACGTCCAGCTTCGGGCGCACGTCGGGGCGCGACTCCTTGATGACACGCGGTGCGACGACCAGGACGGCGAGCGCCACGGGCACGTTGATGAAGAAGGCCCAGCGCCACGACAGCAGGTCGGTGAGCACGCCGCCGAGGATCGCGCCGGTGGTGAAGCCGCTGGACATCAGCGCGCCGTTGAGGCCGAGGGCCTTCTCCCGGAGCGGGCCTTCGGGGAAGGAGATCGTCATCAGGGAGAGCGCGGCCGGGGTGACGGCGGCGGTGGCGAGGCCTTGGAAGACGCGCGCCGCGATGAGCATCTCAGGGTTCTGCGCCAGGCCGCCGACGACCGAGGCCGCGGCCAGGACCACGAGGCCGCCGAGGAAGAGGCGGCGGCGTCCGAACAGGTCGCCGACGCGGCCGAGCAGGAGGGTGAAGCCGGCCGCCGCGAGGGCGAAGGCGGTGATGACCCACTGGAGGTGGGCCAGGGAGAAGCCCAGGCTCTTGCCGACGTCGGGGAGGGCCACGTTGAGGATAGCGAAGTCGACGGCGAGCATGAACTGGGTCGTGAGGAGGAGGACGAGGACGAGGCGGAGGCGGGGGGTGAGGGGTTCGGTGGCGGGGTTTTCGGTGGTCGGGGCTTCGGTGGCGGGGGTCGGTGTGGCGGGGACTTCGGTGGTGCGAGTCGCGGTGGCCGGAGTCTCTCCGGCCGCTTCTCGATCAATAACGGGCATGGCAGCAAGGCTCGCCGGTCGGCGGGATCCCAGCCAGAACCCCGTCCTGCGCAGCCTCCGCGAGGGTAGTCATCACAGCACCACCCTCACGGCTTCAGTCCGCGCCGACCGGCGGGCATGATGGAAAGTCACTGAGCTCTCCGCAAGAGAACCGCCGCGACACGCCGATCCGGAGTGATCCATGAACGACTCGTCCGAGCTGGGCGCCTTCCTGAAGTCCCGCCGCGCCGCCCTGCGTCCCAAGGAAGTCGGCATCACCCCGCACCCGACCCGCCGTCGCGTCACCGGTCTGCGCCGCGAGGAGCTCGCGATGCTGGCGAACGTGAGCATCACCCACTACACGCGCCTGGAGCAGGGCCGCGCCACCAGCGTCTCCGACGGCCTGCTGGACGCGATCGCGCGCACCCTGCGCCTCACCGAGGACGAGACGGCGCACCTGAAGGACCTCGCCCGCCCCGCGCCCGCGCCGTCCCGCCGCCCCGCCACTCCCCCGGCGACCGCGATCAGCACCTCCGCCCGGCAACTGCTGCAAGCCATGACCGAGGTGCCGGCCCTGGTCCTGGACCGCCGCAACGACGTCCTCGCCTGGAACCGCCTGGGCCACGCCCTGCTCGCCGCCCACCTCCCGGCCGACAGCCCCGACCACCCCGCGACCCGCCCCAACATGGTCCGCATGCTGTTCCTCGACGAGCAGTATCAGAACCTGTACACCAACTGGCACGACCAGGCCCACCTCGCCGTGGCCGCCCTCCGCCTGGTCGCCGGCCGCCACTCCGACGACCGCGCCCTCGCCGAACTCGTCGGCCGCCTCAGCATGAACAGCGACGAGTTCGCCGCCCTCTGGGCCGCCCACCCGGTACGCACCTGCACCTCCGGCGTGAAGCACATGCGCCACCCCGGCGTCGGCCCGATCGACCTGCACTTCGAGAACCTGCTCATCCCCGGCACCGAGGGTCAGCATCTGATCGCTTACACCGCCGAGCCGGGGACGGCGTCGGAGGCGGCGCTGCGGTTGTTGTGAGGTTGTGGTGGTGTGGAGGTGTGGTGGCGGGCTGCGGCGGCTGAGGCCGCGTATCAGCCCTCTGGTCGGCCCCGCCAAAAAGTGATATCACTTTGATAGAAGCTTTACGGGGTGCTGAGAGGGCGTGCGATGACAACAGACCCAGGCCGACACGAACCGCTGTCGGAGGCGGAGATATCCGAGACGCCCGAACCGTCGATCGTCGAGATCCCGGCCCGGGACGTCTCCGGCTGGGGCGCACTCGTGGCGGGCCTGCTGCTCCTCGTCCTCGCCGGGGTCACGGCGGCGCTGACCACCGACCGGACGCGGATCGTGGCCGTGGCCCCGGGGCTGGCGGGCTTCGTGCTGCTGATCGGGCTGACGCCGGTGTCGCCGGGGCAGGCGCGGGTCGTCACGCTGGCCGGGCGGTACATCGGGACGGTGCGGACCACGGGGCTGCGGTGGGTGATCCCGTTCACGTCGAAGCGCACGATCTCCACCCGGGTGATCAACGACGAGACGACCACGTTGAAGGTCAACGACGCGGACGGGAACCCGATCGAGATCGCGGCGGTCGTGGTGTGGCAGGTGCGGGACACCGCCAAGGCCGTCTACGCGGTCGACGACTTCGCGGAGTTCCTCGCCATCCAGGCCGAGACCGCGGTCCGGCACATCGCCACCAGCTATCCCTACGACGCCCACCAAGAGGGCCAGATCTCGCTGCGCCAGCACGCCGACGAGATCACCGCCCGCATGTCGGCGGAGATCACCGAGCGGGTGACGCTGGCGGGCATCCGCGTCATCGAGTCGCGCATCACCCGCCTGTCCTACGCACCGGAGATCGCCCAGACCATGCTGCGCCGCCAGCAGGCCGACGCGGTCATCGCCGCCCGGCAGCGCCTGGTGCAGGGCGCCGTCGGTATGGTGCGTTCGGCACTGGACGCCCTCAGCGCGGAGAACATCGTCGACCTCGACGACGAGCGCAAGGCGTCGATGGTCAGCAACCTGCTGGTGGTCCTGTGCAGCGAGCAGGCCACCCAGCCGGTGATCAACGCCGGGACGCTGTATCAGTAAGCAGGCACTAACAGGTAAGGACGAGCCGGAACCTCCATGAGCCAGCGGAAGCAGATCCTGTTGCGCCTGGACCCGGCGGTCCACGACGCGCTGGCCCGCTGGGCCGGCGCGGAGCTGCGCAGCACCACCGCACAGATCGAGTACCTCCTGCGCCAGTCTTTGGCCCAGGCCGGCCGGCTGCCGGCGGACGTCGGGCAGCTGCCTCGGCGCGGGCGGCCGCCGAAGGGTGAAGCGGGACTGGACGATCAGCTGACGGGGTCGGAAGAAATCGCGGATCAAGAAGAGGAATAGCCGGACGGCTGTCGGCCCGGTCCGGCTGCGCGCACTTTGCTACCGATCGGCCGCGAAGACCTGAGGGCCGTGTTTGTCGGCCGTGCTGCGCGCACTTTGCTACCGATCGGCCGCGAAGACCTGAGGGCCGTGTTTGTCGGCCGTGCTGCGCGCACTTTGCTACCGATCGGCCGCGAAGACCTGAGGGCCGTGTTTGTCGGTCATTCATCGGTCGTGCTGCGCGCACTTTGCCACAGGCCGGCGCCGCCATCTGCTTCGGCCGCCAAGCGGGCTGCCCGTTCGGACCGGCCGGCCGCGCCAATAGCCCCAGCCCCAGCGGACCAAGCCGGGCCCTGACTCGAAGCGGCGCGCATAAGCCTTCGCCATACCGCCCGAATGACCGGAGCCCCGCACCTCGCGGACCGGCTCATCGCTGCCCGAAGGGGCGGGTCCGCCGCCTCCACCGGCCGCCGTTGGTGCGTGGTGCGGCAGCGGGGCGGGCCGCAGGCTTGGGGCAGGAACTCTCTTCACCGTAAGGAGTCGTCCATGGCGGCCTTGGCCCCTGGTGTCTATGTGCAGACCGTTGCCAGCGGGATGCGTGTCGTCTCGGCGGCGGGTACTTCGGTCGCGGCGTTCCTGGGAACGGCGGATCTCGAAAGCCAGCCGGTCGACACGCCGATCCTGGTGTCGAACTGGTCGGACTACCTGACCAAGTTCGTCGCGCCGCCCGCTTCCGCCGCGAGCTCCACGTCCAGCAGTTCACCTTCGAGCAGCTCCACTTCTGGCACCTCCACTTCGGGCAGTTCCACTTCCGGCAGTACCACTTCCGGCAGCTCCAGCTCCAGCTCATCCACCCCCGCCTCCACCCCCGCCGCCCCGCCCGCGCCCCCGCTGATGGCCGACGCCGTCTACGGCTGGTTCGCCAACGGCGGCGGCCCCTGCTACGTGGTGCGGCTGGCCCCGGCCGAGACCACGCTCGACGCGGCGCTGACCGCGCTGGAGGCGCGGACCGACGTCACGATCGTGGCCGTCCCGGGGTTGTCGGACGTCACCGGCATCGCGCCGGCGAACTGGCCGACCGAGCAACAGAAGGTGGCCGCTCACTGCAAGACGATGGGGAACCGGGTGGCCGTGCTCGACCTGCCGGTCGGCACGCCGGCGCAGGGCGACGTCGCGAAGTCGGTGCTGGGCGCCGGCGACGTCGCGGACGCGCTGGCGATGTCCGGGGAGCTCGCGACCTTCGCAGTGGTCTACTACCCGTGGGTGACCGCGGCCAGCGTCTACACCAGCCTCACGCAGCCGCGGGCGATCCCGCCGAGCGGGCACGTGGCCGGCGCCTGGGCGCGCACCGACACCGACCGCGGCGTGTACAAGGCGCCCGCGAACGTGGCGCTGCAAGGGATCCAGGGGTTGCAGGTGACGCTCACCGACGCGCTCCAGGCGCCGCTGAACGACAAGGGCGTGAACTGCCTGCGCACCTTCCCCGGGCAGGGCACGCTGGTCTGGGGCGCGCGGACGCTGGCCGCCCGGAACTCGAACGAGCTGGACTTCAAGTACGTCAACGTCCGCCGGTACATCAACTTCCTCAGCGACTCGATCCGGCAGTCCACCCGCTGGGCGGTCTTCGAGCCGAACAACGCGCTGCTCCAGGCCCGGGTGGCGGGCAGCGTGAGCAGCTTCCTGACCGACCAGTGGCGGCTCGGCGCGCTGGTCGGGGCGACGGCGGCGCAGTCGTTCTACGTCATCTGCGACGAGCGGAACAACACCGCGGCGTCGGTGGCGCAGGGCAACCTGGTCTGCGACATCGGGGTCGCCCCGGCGCGGCCGGCCGAGTTCGTCACCTTCCGTATCACGCAGACCTACTCCTGAGGCGGGCACGCATGGCAACCGGCAACACGCTCTCGACCCACCTGTACGCCATCGACCTGGGCAAGTTCCAGGTCGAGACGGTCCAGGACGTCAGCGGTCTGGTGTGGGAGCAGGACGTGGTGGAGGTCCGGCAGGTCGGCCCCACCGGCGAGCTGCTGATCCGCAAGCAGCCCGGGGCCCGCAAGAGCGGGCAGATCACCGTCACCCGGGGCCTGGACAAGAGCACCGCGTTCACCGACTGGATCCGGGCCACCCTGGTCGACAAGGACCTCGACGGCGCCCGCCAGGACGTGACGGTGTCTCTGATGGACGCCAAGCGCACGGTGGTCCGCCGGGTCCGCCTGACCAACGCCTTCGCCACTCGCTGGGAGGGCCCCTCGCTGCAGGCGGCGGGCGCCGGCCCGGCGACCGAGCAGGTGACCATCGACTACGAAGACATCACGGTCGAGTGATGACGACCGCGGCCGAGCGGCACGCCCAGCTGCGCACCGAGTACGAGTTCGAACTCCCCCTGGGCTACGTCGACCCCGCCGGCAAGGTCCACCGCCGCGGCACCATGCGGCTGGCCACCGCCCGCGACGAACTCGCCCCGCTGATCGACCGCCGGGTCCAGGAGAACCCCGCCTACCTGGGCGTGGTGCTGCTCAGCCTGGTCATCACCCGCCTGGGCGACCTGGAGGACCTGCACGCCGGCCTGGTCGAGCAGTTCTTCGCCGCCGACGTCGCCTACCTCCAGGCGTTCTACGAACGCATCAACGACGTGGATCCCGAAGGCCGCGGAGCGGGTGACCGCCTGGGGGAATCCTGATCCGGCCGGCCGGCCGGTTGTACGAGGAGATCTCCTACCTCGCCTACCACTTCCACTGGCCGCCGGACGCCCTGTTGGACCTGCCGCACCGGGACCGGGCGCGGTACGTCGCCGAGGTCGGGCGCATCAACATCCGAATCAACCAAGGCGGGTGAGGGGCACGTGGCGGAGCGGGTGGCGGGGGCCTCGGCGCCTGGGGAGGGGATCGGGCGGGGTGAGCGGGGTGAGCGGGGTGAGCAGATCGGGCAGGCCGGGCAGGCTGGGCAGGTCAGACAGGCCGGGCCAGCGGACGCTGAACCGGGCTGGCGCTCTGTGCCGCCGTTGCGGAGGACGCTTGGCGCGACCGTCCCAGTGAGTGATCCGCTGGGATTCCGCGATCGGCTGGCGGCTTGGCAGCGGCCTGCGTTGCTGGTGACGTCGCGGCCGGTAAGCGAGTGGGTGTGCGTAACGCCGGTGGTGGGGGCGGCTTGGACTCGTCGGCGCACCGCCGGCGCTCAAGCAGAGGCCGGGGCCAGGAGCGTGGTGGATGCGCGGCCGGTTGTGGAACGAGTGATGCTTCCTGAGATCGCGCCTCCGCCCACGGCAAAGAAAGGTCCTGATCCGGTCCGGCAGACGATCGCCGCCGACCCCGCGCCAGTAGTGGCACCTCGCGTGGCCCCACCACTGCCGCCGACGAGGCCAGGTATGGGGCGTCCGGTAGCAGCGGTGCCGGTCCGGACTGTGTCGCAACATATTGAGCCAGTCCAGGCCGAGCAGCGCACGACAACGACCCCGGCTCCACCGCCCCCGCTTCCCACTCCCCCTCCGACACCGCCGGTGCGTATGCCAGCACATGCGGATCACCCGGAACCGGGTCTCAGGAGGCCGGTTGTGAACCTGCCGCTCGCCACTGTCACACCCGCCAGGTCGGCTGCCCAGCCAGCAGCGTCTCCGCCCCCGCTTCGGCCCGCTCCCACGCCGGCACCCACGCTTCCCGTGGTACACAGCGCCACTTCCGCGCCACCATCGCAGACCCCTGCTCCGCATCGCGACCCACCTCGCACGGCTTCACCGCTGTCACAACCCTCTGCTACCCGGTCGAGCCGCACAGCATCGGCCATCCCGCCAACACCGGCGCCGACACTCACGCCCAGTCCGACCCCCACCCCCAAACCACCCGACGCCGCATCCGTGGCCGGCGAGCTCGCCCGCCACCACGGCGCCGAACTCGCCCGCGCCCTGGAACCCGTCGTCGAACGCTGGGTCCGGCCGCCCCGCAAACGGCCCTGGTCCCGCGACGGACGCCGCCTGGAGCTGCCCCGATGACCGGCCCCCGCACTCCGCTCGCCCGACTCAGTCCGCCCCACCCGCAAGGAGCCCCGCACCGTGTCTGAGCAACCCTTCGCCACCAGCGTCCGGTTCCGGGTGACGATCGGCGCCGTCGACCTGGGCTCCTTCACCACCTGCGACGGGCTGGCCTGCGAGGTGGAGGTCGAGGAGCACTGGGAGGGCGGGCTGGACTCCCATCCGTGGATCCTGCCGTCGCGGCTGCGGTACTCGCACATCGTGCTGACCCGGCCGCTGACCGCCTCCGCCGTCGCGGCGTGGCAGTGGGTGCAGGCGCAGGTGCTGCTGCCGGTGCCGGTGACCGGGCGGATCGTGGCGCTGGCGCCGGACCACAGTCCGATCGTGCGGTGGGACCTGGACCGGGTGGTGCCGGTGCGCTGGACCGGGCCGTCGTTCACGGCCGAGTCGTCGCAGGCGGCGATGGAGACGTTGGAACTGGCCCACCACGGGTTCCTCGTGGCCGGCTGAAAAGGAGCTCTGGCGATGCCGTCCCCACCCGCCCTCGGTCTCACCCGCGCCGTCCTGGTGCTGTTCGAGCCGCCGTCGACCACCGCCAACCAGCCCGGCGCGGTGCGGCAGCGGATCCCGTTGCAGTTCAACCCGGAGCGGATCAGCCTGTCGAAGTCGGCGACCTGGCACCGCAGTCCGGCCAACCGGGCGGCCGCGGCGGCCATGCCGGAGTTCCGCGGGGCCACGCCCCGGGTGCTGTCGGTCGAGCTGTTCCTGGACGCCACGCTGAGCCTGCGCAACACCGTCGAGCAGCAGGTCGAGACGCTGCTCGGGTGCTGCGTCCCGACCGGCGGCAGCGTGCGCGCCGACCGGCCCTCGCCGCCGTGGGTGCGGCTGGAGTGGGGCCGGGGCCGCAGCACCTCGTTCAACGCCTGCCTCACGTCGGTGCAGGCGAACTACACCATGTTCGGCGGCGACGGCGCTCCGCGGCGCGCGACGTGCTCGGTGGTGCTGGAGGAGATCGGCGGGTCCACCGCGAAGCAGAACCCGACCTCCGGCTCGCCGGACGTGCAGGTGGTGCACCTGATGCAGGCCGGCGACAGCCTGGCGTCGGTGGCCTGGCAGCGGTACGGGGACGCGACCGGCTGGCGGGCGATCGCCGCGGCCAACAACATCGCGGACCCCGAGCGGGTCCCGCCGGGGACGGTCCTGATCGTCCCCCCGCCGGCCGACCCGGTGTTCGACCCGGCCAGCAACCCGGCGATCAACCCGGCGACCAACCTGCCGACCACCCCGGGGCCGGCATGACGACCCGCGCCTTCGCCAACGCCCCGGTGGTGGCCACCAACAACCAGCCGCTGCCCGCCGTGTGGCAGGACTGGCTGGTCGAGACCCACGTCGACGCCGAGGAGGGCCGCCCGGCGGTGGCCGAGCTGCGGTTCCGCGATCCGGGGCACCGGATGCTGGCCGGCACCCGGACCGGCATCGGCGCCCCGCTGCGGATCTGGGCGGCGACCACGGCCGAACCGGGCAAGGTGCAGATCTTCTCCGGCGAGGTGACGCGCGTGGCGTGCGAATACGACAACGACGACGGGACCTTCACCGTGGTCCGGGCCCAGGATCTGGGTCACCGACTGACCCGCGGGCGCCGGCTGGACGTCTGGGAGGGGCTGACGCTGCGCGAGGTCGTGACGAAGGTCGCGCGGCACGGCAAGCTGACCGTCGACCAGGTGCACCAGGGCGACACCGTGTACCGCCGCCTGGTGCAGCCGAACATCACCGATTGGGAGTTCCTGCGGACGCTCGCCGGGCTGCACGGCGCGGCACTCACGGTCCAGGACGAGCGCCTGTCGCTGCGGGAGGCGGCACCGGCGGGCCGGGCGCCGAGTCCGGGTCAGGACTCTGATCGCAATCCCTACGTGCTCCGCTACGGCGACAACCTGCTGGCGCTGGACACGTCGGTGGAGGATCTGGGCCCGGTGCGGACCGTCCAGGTCCGGGGCTGGAACAGCGAGGCCAAGCAGGCGCTCGTGGAGCCGACCGGCCTGACCGACAGCCCTCAGGTGGCGGTCGGCGTCAAGGTGGCCGATCTGGCGCGGGCCTGGAAGGGCGACGTCGTCACCGAGGTGGCCGGGACCGGGTTCGCGCTCCAGGAGCATCTGGCACCGGCGGCACGCGCCTTCGCCGAGGCCGCGGCAGCGGATTTCGCCCAACTGGAGGCCACCGCCTCGGGTTCGCCGTACCTGACCGTCGGCGCGCCGGTGACACTGGACGGCGTCGGCTCGCCGTTCACCGGCCGGTACACCGTCACCGGCGTCCATCACCACTTCGCAGAGGACGGATACCGCACCACGGTCTCGGTGGCCACCGGACGCGGCGAACCGGGCGCAGCCGTCGCGCAGCCCTCCGCATACGCGATGCCGGGCCTGGCTGTCGCCCTCGTCGTGGACGTGAAGGAGCCGGAGGGCCGACAGTCCGGCGCGGTGAAGCTCCGCTTCCCGTGGCTCGACGACAAGTACACCTCCGATTGGGCCCGCACCGTGCAGTGGGGCGGCGTCGACGGCGGCGGGGTGATCAGCCCCAGCACGGGAGACGAGGTGCTCGTGGGCTTCGAACAGGGCCGGCTGGACCGGCCCTACGTGCTGGGCGGTCTGTACAACGGGAAGGACAAGCCCACCGCGAACGAGACGGCGCTGGTGTCCGACGACGGCAAGGTCAATCGCAGAT
The DNA here is from genome assembly GCF_039531695.1 of Catenulispora yoronensis. Taxonomy (NCBI): domain Bacteria; kingdom Bacillati; phylum Actinomycetota; class Actinomycetes; order Catenulisporales; family Catenulisporaceae; genus Catenulispora; species Catenulispora yoronensis. The sequence continues at coordinate 31,408 of NZ_BAAAQN010000003.1, read as the reverse complement.
CCCTGGCTTCCCGGGGCGGCGACCGCATCGAGCTGCGCGACGAGAAAGAGTCGGCCGGGGTTGTGCTGGCCACGGGGAACGGCGGGATCACTGTCGAGCTGGCCCGCAACGGCAACAAGCTCACGCTGACCGCGGACGAGATCACCCTGAGCGCGAAGACCATCAAGCTGGACGCCACGTCGGAGGTCTCCATCACTGGCAAGCAGAGCGTCGCCATCAGTTCCCTCAAGGTCGATGTGAAGCGCGGTGGTGCCTGATGAGCGGCGACCTCATCGGTACCGGCCCCGGTACCATCAGCGGCGCCGGCACCAGCGCCGCCGCCACCAGCGCCGCCACCAGCGCCAGCACCAGCACCAGCACCGACGCCCTCGTCGGCCGCGGCTGGGCCTACCCGGCGGCCGTCGCCGCCGACGGCACCATCGCCCTGATCGGCGGCACCCCCGACATCGAGCGCTCGATCGAGCTGATCCTGACCACCGCGCCCGGCGAGCGCCCGATGCGCCCGGACTTCGGCTGCGGGGTGCACGCCCTGGTCTTCGCCCCGGCCGACGCCGCCACCGCCGGCCGCCTGGCCGACGCCGTGCAGACGGCGCTGGACCGCTGGGAGCCGCGGATCGTCGTGGACCTCGTCGAGGTGACCGCGGACGACCTCACCCAGGGGCTGCTCTACATCGACGTGCAGTACACGATCCGGGCCACCAACAGCCCGCGCAACCTCGTCTTCCCCTTCTACACACTGCCCGGCGAGCCCGCGAACGCCTCGGGGGGAGCAGCTCAATGACCGACCTGCGCGTGCCGTATCTGGACGATCTGCGGTTCCAGGACCTGGTCGACGCCGCCAAGCGCTATCTTCCGCAGCGGGTCCCGGCCTGGACCGACCACAACGTCTCGGACCCCGGCATCACGCTCATCGAGGCCTGCGCGGCGCGCGTGGACCAGCTCGGGTACCGCACCGACCAGGTGCCCGATCCGGTCCGGGCGGCGTTGCTGCGGCTGGCCGGGGTGGTCCCGAGCCCGCCGGCCGGGGCCCGGGTCACCTTGACGTTCACTCTGGCCGACGCCGCGAGCCCGGACCGGACCGTCCCCGCCGACACCGAGGTGACCACCCGGCCCGGCGGGCCCGGACCGGCCGTCGCGTTCCGCACCGTGGCCGACCTGACCATCCCGGCGGACAAGAGCAGCGGCACCGTCGACGCCGTCAATGTCCTGAGTGTCCACGAGGACCTCGGGCCCGCGACCGGTTCGCCCGCGCTGCGACTGGCGCCCTCCCGGGTGCCGTTGACGGAGGCCGGCCCCGACGGCGACCGTACCGCGCGGCTGACGCTGACAGTGGTCAGCCCGGACGGCTCCGCGGCGGTCTGGCAGCAGGTCTCGACGTTCGCCGGCACGACCGGATCAGACTCCTGTTTCGTCTGGGACGCGACCTCACGCGAGGTGGTCTTCGGCCCGCGCACCCCTTATGCCTCCGGGGCGCAGAACCACGGCGCCGTACCGGTCGCCGGGGCGCGGATCGTCGTCGACTACCGGACCAGCCAGGGCATGCTCGGCAACATCCCGGCCCGGACGCCGCTGACCTGGGCCCACGCCGACACCGTCGCGGTGTCCGCCGCGAAGGCCGCGGCCGGCGGCGCGGACGCCGAGTCGGTGGCGGACGCGGTGGCGCGCACGGTCGCCGATCTGGTGCCGTTGCAGCGGGCCGTCACCGCCGAGGACTACGCACAGCTGCTGACCCGGCAGATCCCGGCGCTGGCCCGGGTCCTCACCGCGCCGGTCCCGCCGACGCCGGTCCCGGGCAAGCCGATCGATCCGGCGGACAACGGCAGCCTCCAGGTCACCGTGGTCCCGACGCCGTCCGGGAATCCCCGGGCGAAGCTCACCGAGGCGGATCTGCGTCTGGGCCCTGATACCGCGAAGGCGGTGGCCGCGCAGGTGGAGGCCGCGCGGCTGCTGTGCGCCCGGGTCCGGGTCACCGAGCCGGACTGGACCCGGTTCAGCGTGACGGCGACCGTCCGGTCCTGGTCCAGCGGCGACAGTCCGGCGGCGGTGCGGGGCCGGACCGCGGCGGCGGAGGCGCTGTTCGCGTTCTTCCATCCGACGCTCGGCGGGCCGGACGGCACGGGGTGGCCGTTCGGCCGGCCGATCCACGCCGGCGACGCGTACGGCGTGCTGGCGGCGCTGCCGGAGACCATCGACGTCGTCGAGCTCACCGTCACCGACCAGGCCGGCTACGCCACGACCCGGCTCGCGCCGCTCCCGCACGGCCTGCCGGCGCTCCAGGCGGCCAACATCTCGTTCGTGACGTCCGACCAGGACAAGTACGACCGGGTGCCGCAGGGCATGTGGGGCCTGTTCGACGCCGCCGACGGCCGCGGCAAGCTGCTGGCGCTGTTCGCCGGCGACACCGCGGGGCTGGACACCGGGATCGGCGCGAGCGCGCAGTCGCTGGTGAACGCGACGTCCTGGACGCTTCAGGCGTTCTCGCAGCCGACGAAGAACATGGCGACCAAGACCGTCTACCCGGGCACGACGGCGAACCTGGTCTTCGGCACGAACCAGAAGCTGAGCTCCGCGACCGTGTACACCTCGGTCCCGGACGGCGCGTTCGCGCTGTCGGAGCACGCCGGGCAGACCGGCAAGCAGTGGATCTTCTGGAGCGCCGACCGGCCGATCGACCTGGCGCAGGCCGGGATCGGCGCCGGGAAGAGTGTGTCGTCGGTGGTCAACCGGACCGCGCGCACGGTGGACCTGCGCCAGGACGCCGCCCAGACCGGCCCCGGGCAGCTGTTCCAACCGGGGGCGGCCGGGGCGGTCGGCGACGTCACCGCCGACCTCGACAACAAGCTGCGCTGGGTGACCTTGCTGGACGGGCCGCGCGCCGGCCAGTACTGCCTCTACGGGGACGCGGCCTTCGGCGGCAAGCAGTGGGTGTTCGACGCCGGCGTCCCGAACCTCGGCGGCATCCTGGGCCCCGGCGACTCGGTCGGGTCGGTGGTGAATCAGACCACGGACACGATCGCGCTGTTCGCGCAGCCCGGCTTCATGTCCGGGTCCGCCGGCCTGCAACCGGTGCCGCCGGGGACCAGGGCGGCCGTACGCGCCCCGCTGGCCGGCACCGCGGCCTCGGCACAGCGCCGGCCGCCCGGATCGGTCTTCGCCTGGGGCACGGCCACCTCCCCGCTGGCCGACATCCCGTCCGGCCTGACCGACGCGGTGGCGCTCGCGGCGGGCGCGAACCACTCGCTGGCGGTGAAGGCGGACGGCTCGGTGGTGGCCTGGGGCGCGAACGACAACGGCCAGATCTCGGTCCCGCCGGGGCTGACGGCGCGCGCCGTCGCGGCCGGGGCCAAGCACTCGCTGGCGCTGGGCGCCGACAGCACGGTCGCGGCCTGGGGCTCGAACGACGACGGCCAGACGGCGGTCCCGGCCGGCCTGACGGCGACGGCGGTCGCGGCCGGGGTGAAGCACTCGCTGGCGCTGGCGGCCGACGGCACGGTCGTGGCCTGGGGCGCGGGCACCGGCGCGGGCGGCGCGAACGCGGTCCCGGCCGGGCTGTCCGGCGTGACCGCGATCGCGGCGGGCGATCAGCACTCGCTGGCGCTCAAGGCCGACGGCTCGGTGGTGGCCTGGGGCGCGAACGACAGCGGCCAGACCACGGTTCCGGCCGGGCTGAAGGCGATCGCCGTGGCGGCCGGGGCCGCGCACTCGCTGGCGCTGAAGGCGGACGGCTCGGTGGTGGGTTGGGGGGCCGGCGGGCCGGCGACGGCGCCGACCGGGCTGGCGGCGGTGGCCGTGGCCGCCGGCGCGGACCGCTCGACGGCGCTGACCGCGGACGGCACGGTCGTCGCGTGGGGCGGCGGCACAGGCACCGGGCAGCCGTTCGCGGTGCTGCCGGTGACCGGTGCGCGATCCGTCGCCGTGGCGCTCGGGCCGACGCAGTCGCTGGCAATCTCCGTGACGAACTGAGGGCAGGGGCAGACATGACCGTGGATACTCAGTCCGCTGATGGTTCGGGAGGGACGGGTCCGGCGGCGGCAGCCAGTGCTGGCGGCACTGGCAGCTCTGGCGGCACTGGCAGCTCTGGCAGCTCTGGCAGCTCTGGCGGCTCTGGCGGCTCTAGCGGCTCTAGCGGCTCTAGCGGCTCTAGCGGCTCTGGCGGCTCTAGCGGCTCTAGCGGCTCTAGCGGCTCTAGCGGCTCTAGCGGCTCTGGCGGCTCTGGTCCGACCGACGGCCCCGCGCCCACGCCGCCGCCCTCCGGTCAGCCGCTCCCGAACCCGGCAGCCGGGCCGCCCGCGCCACCTCCACCAGTCCGCACCGTCCTGCCCGCCGCCTACGCCGAGGACACCACGATCCAGGCGTTCGCCGGCGCCGTCGACGGCATGCTCGCGCCGGTGGACCAAGTCCTGAGCGCGATGGCCGACAACTTCCGGCCGTTCCAGGCCCCCGCGGCGATGCTGCCGTATCTGGTGCGGCTGAGCCGGGCGCGGGTCGAGCCGTCGTGGCCGGAGCGGGCCGTGCGCGCGGCGATCGACCTGGCCGGTTGGCTGTCCGTGCACCGCGGCACCCCGGCGGGCCTGCTGCGCGAGGCGCGCGTGGTCTACGGCTGGTCGCTGGTGGTCACCGACTCCGGCGGCACCCGGCTGCCGGGCGACACGGCCGCGTGGCCCGCCGACGTGCGGCTGTGCGTGGAGCTCGATCCGGCGGTGGCCGGCCCGGACCCGATCGCCTACGACCAGGGCACCTTGGAGCGCCTCATCGACGCGCACCTGCCGGTGTCCTCGGCCCGGGTCCTGGCGCCGCCGCCGGGCCGGTGCGCCCTGTATGAGGGTCCTTACTCGACCGGTCGCGCGCTGGTCCTGAGCCGCGACGAGGCCGACCTCGCGCCGCTGCGCTTCGACAACCGGACCGCCTCGGTCTGGAACCGCACGGCGGGCATCGTCGCGCTCTACGACGACGTGGCCTTCGGCGACAGCGGCGGGCACCAGTACGTCCCGGCGCAGCAGGCCGTGAACATGTCCGAGGCGCTGACCCGGCGGACGTCGTCGGTGCGCTTCCTGACCACGGTCCCCGACGGCTCCTGGGGCCTGTTCGACGACACCGACGGCAAGGGCAACCTGCTGGGCGTCTACGACGTCAGCGTGCCCGCCGTGGCGCAGACCGTCGCCGCCGCCGCGAAATCGCTGGTCAACAAGACCAACTACACCCTCGAAGCGTTCGGGGCGGGCCTGACCCCCCGGCAGGTCGTCTACCCGGGCGTCACGGCCACCCTGGCCACCGGCCTGTCCCAGGCGCTGGCCACCGTGAAGGTCAACACCGAGGTCCCGGTGGGCGCGTTCTGCCTCTACGAGCGACCGAGGCAGGGCGGCAAGCAGTGGGTGATGTGGACGGCGGCGGGCGACCTCGCCGACCTGACGCCCATCGCCGCCGCGAACCAGGTGTCGTCGGTCTACAACCGGACCGAGTACACCGTGGAGCTGTTCACGGCGGTCGACGGGACCGGTAGCAGTCAGCTGTTCTACCCCATGACCTACGCGGAAGTGACCACCGCACTCGATCACCGCACCAACTCCGTCACCGTACGAAACGGCCCCCCGTCCGGCTACTACTGCCTCTACGGAGGAAAGGACAAGGCCGGACGCCAGTGGGTGTTCGCCGAGGTCGCCAACAAGAACGTGGTTCTCACCGATCCGGCGATCACGGCGGCGAACACCGTGTCATCAGTGTTCAACAACACCTCGCACACGCTGGAGTTGTTCAAGGAGAGCAACGGGACCGGGGTCAGCCAGCTGTTCTACCCGGGCCTGGCCACCAACGTCACCGTGGCGGGCCTGGACCGCCAGGCGAAGGCGGTCCAGCCCTACGACGGCGCGCCGGCCGACTACTACTGCCTGTATGCCGGCACGAACAAGACCGGCAAGCAGTGGGTCTTCCGCGACACCGCGTTGCGGGTGAACCTCACCGACGCGGCCATCGCCGCCGGCAACGCAGTGGCCTGCGTCGACAACCGGACGAGCCGAACGCTGGAGGTGTTCAAGGACGCCGCCGGGACGGGCACCAGCCAGCTGGTCTATCCCGGGAAGTCGGCGAACTTGGCGAGCGGACTCGCCGCGCTGGCCAACTCGGCGACGGTCTACAACGGCCCGCCGTCGGGCTACTACTGCCTCTACGAAACCCGCGGCGCGGCGGGAAGGCAGTGGGTCTTCCCCGGGACGGTGGGCGAGCGGAGCCTGACGGCGGCCGACGTCGGCGCCACCGGGATATCCGAGGTCCGCAACGCCACCCAATACACCCTGGAGCTGTTCCAGAGCAGCACCGACGCATCAGGGCTCTACCAGATGTGCTATCCCGGGCGAACGACCACGATGACCACGGCGTTCGACGACAAGGCCACCTACGCGAAGCTGTACAACGGAGCCCCGGACGGCTACTTCTGCCTCTACGGCACCGGTCCGGATATGCAGTGGGTGTTCCGGGGAGCCTCGGGGATCGAGCAGAACCTCGTCGACATCAGCGCCGACCTCAAGGTGTCCCGGGTGGTCAACAAGACCCAGAAGACGTTGGAACTCTTCCAGAACACCGACGCCACCGGCGGCTACCAGCTGATCTATCCGGCCAAGGACGTCCAGGTCTCCTCCGGCCTGAGCAAGGCCTCCCGGCTCGTGCGGTGCTACGACAACTGCCCGCAGGGCTACTACTGCCTTTATGAGAACGGCGACCAGGGCGGGCGCCAGTACGTGTTCCGCGCCACGATCGGCGAGTTCGACCTGCGGGACGCGAACATCGACGCCAACGACAAGGTCTCCTCCGTCCGCAACCTGACACGCTTCACGCTTCAGCTGTTCGCCGATCCGGGACCCAGCGGCACACAGCAGTACTGCTATCCCTCGCAGACCGTGAACGTGCGGTCCGACCTCAACGACCGGACCACGATCGTCAAGCTCCACGACGGCGCGCCGTCCGGCGGCATCTGCTTGTACGAGGACGGCCCGACCCAGGGCCGGCAGTGGATCCTGCCCGGCACCGCGAACGCGGAGTACGACCTGACCGCGATAGGCGCCGGCGGCTGCATATCCAACGTGGGCAACAACACGATGTACACGCTGGAGCTGTACGAGTGGACCAACAAGACCGGCCTGAACCAGATGTTCTGGCCGTACCGGACCACCTCGGCGGACGGCGGCTTCAACGACCGGGCCCGGTACGCCAGGCTGCACGACGGCGCCCGCAACATCCTGCCGCGCGGCTACTTCTGCCTGTTCAGCAACCGGGATTTCCTGGGCGTGCAGTGGGTGGTGCGCGGCAATCCCAACACCCGGATCAGGGCGGCCGACATCGGCGCCGCCAACGCGATCTCCAGCGTGGGGAACAACACCACGGGCACCGTGCGGCTGTTCCGGAACAACAGCTGGAGCGGCGACAACTGGTGGACCAACGGCGGGGACTGGCATTCGATCGTCCAGGCCAACATGGGATGGGCCTGGGCCAAGGACTTCAACGACGCCACGGTGACCTTCTCCTGGGACCAGACATGAGCGGGCTGAGGGATGCCGGCGGCCGCCGGTTCGCGGATACCGGTCGCGTTGGCACGGACGCGGTCAACACGGCCGCCAAGCGCTTCGCGACCGCCGCGACCATGAAGACCGCCTCAACCGCCACGACCGGGAAGGACCACCGGCGATGACCCTGCCCGTGCCGCCGCTGGACCCCCGCACCGTGGACGACGTGGTCGCCGCGGCGAAGTCCGAGGTCCGGCGCAAGCTTCCGCAATGGGCCGGGATCGACGGCCCGGATCCCGGCACCGCGCTGGTGGAGGCGTGTGCCGCCATGGCCGCCGCGCTGGCGGGCCGGGTGAACCAGGCTCCTGACAAGGCGCGGCTGGCCGTGCTGAAGGACCTCGGGGTCCGGCCGCGGCCGGCCGCCCCGGCCCGCACCGAGGTGGCGTTCACCCTGACGGTGGCCAGCGCGGCACCCGTGGAGATCCCCTCCGGGACCCAGGTGGCCACCCAGCCGTCGGGCGGCTCGGGCAACTCGGGCGGCTCGGGCAGCGCGACCGACTCAGGCAGCGCGACCGGCTCCGGCAGCTCAGCGAGCACCGACACCGCGGCCGGCGCCGCGGTGGCCTTCACCACCACCCGCAACGCACTGCTCTACTCCTGCACCCTGCTGGCCGGCGGCCTGTTCCGGGGCGAGCACTACATCCCCGGCAACCAGACCTTCACCGGCGGTCTGGCGGCGCTCGCCGCCGGGAGCACCGTCACCCAGAGCACCAGGCTCCTGGCCGTGCTGTCCGGCACGGTTCCGGACACCCAGATCACCCTCGACTTCCCGACCGCGACCGACTCCTCCGCGCTCGGCCTGAAGGCCTCGGACTGGGTCTGGGACGTCTGGGCCGGGACCCGGTGGGACCCCTGCGACCTGGTCGAGGACACCACCGCCGGCCTGACCCGCGGCGGGCACGTGGTGCTGCACGTCCCGGCCTCGCACGCGCCGACCACCGTGGAGCTGAACCGCGGCACCGACGCGGTCCCGCAGCAGTGGCGCGCCGAGGACGTGGGCCTGCTGCGCTGCCACTACAACGGCACCGCCGTCTTCACCGCCCCGCTGGCCGCGATGGCGCTGAGCACCGAGATGTCGGTGCTGGTCCCGGTCGTGCAGGCGGCCGTGGTGGACGGGGCGCTGATCGGCGTCTCCACCGGGCAGCCCGGGCAGCGGTTCGCCCTGCCCTCGCCGCCGCTGACCCAGGAGGGGCGGATCACCGCGCAGATCGCCGTGCCCGGGCAGCCGCCGCGGCTCTGGGAGCACCGCGGCTCGCCGGCCGCCAGCGGCCCCGACGACCCCGTGTTCTGGATCGACCCGGCGACCGGCGAGGCCGTGTTCGGGATCCGGGCCCTGACCCCGGACGGCGTGCGCCGACACGGGGCGATCCCGCCCCAGGGCGCGGAGATCCGCATCACCCGGTATCTCACCGGCGGCGGCAGCGGCGGCAACGTCCCGGCGCGGTCCATCACGGTGCTGCGCAACCCGCTGCCCCCGATCTCGCGCGTCTCCAACCCGTCCGCCGCGACCGGCGGCGCCGACGCCGAGAGCGTCGAGTCCTTCGCCGACCGGGTCCCGCTCGGCCGGCCCGGGGCGCAGCGCGCGGTGACGGCCGCCGACCTGGAGGACGCGGTGCTGTCCGCCCCGACCGGGGTGCGGCGGGTGCTGTACGTCGCGGCCGGCAAGGGCCAGCTGCTGACCCCGTTCCGGGACGTGGCGCTGTGGACGCCCGCCTCGGCCACCGTCCGGTTCACCAACCCGGGCAAGGCCTCGGTGACGGTGCCCGCCGGGACCCGGGTCTCCACCGTGCCGGCGCCGGGCGGCACGCCGATCGTCTTCACCACCACGTACCAGGTCGCGGTCGACGGCGGCGGCATCGCCGACGCCGTCGTGACCCAGCAGAAGACCGTCCCGGCGGACACCGCGATCCCCGGCGCCGTCTCGGACGGCACCCCGGGCCAGAAGCTGCGGCTCACCGACTACCCGATCACCGGACCGAAGCCCACCATCACGGTCCTGACCCCGAACGCCGGCTCGCAGACCTGGGCCGTGGTCGAGACCTTCGCCGCCTCCAGCCCCACCGACCAGCACGTCATGGTGAACGCCAGCACCGGCGAGGTCTGGTTCGGGATCGGCGAGTACGGCGCCATCCCGGTCGCCGGGTCGCGGTTCGCGGTCGGCAGCGCCTACCAGGCCACCGTCGGCGCGGACGGGAACGTCCCGGTCGGCGCCCTCACCCAGACCGACCCGGCGCTGAAGCTCACCGCGGTCAACAACGTCCCGGCCCAGGACGGCGCGAACGGCGGCTCGGTCGTCACCGAGTCCTCCGGGCCCTACGGGCTGCTGGTGGTCCCGGCGCTCGCGGCCGGCCCCGGGATCCGCCTGAACTACAACGACCTGGTGCCCTCCGGGACGCTGCGCGACAACGTCGCCAGGGTGCTGCGGCCGCTGATGCCGCCGGGCACCGCCGTCGGCGTCCACGCACCCGGCTACCAGGGCATCGGCGTCGACGCCACCGTGGTCCCGACCGACTCGCTGCTGCCCTCCGAACGCATAGCTCTGCGACAGAGCGCCGAGGACGCGCTGCACGCCTACCTCAACCCGATCGGCGGCGGCCCCGACGGCACCGGCTGGCCCTTCGGCCGCCCGGTGCACCTCGGCGACGCCTACGCGGTGCTGGACCGGCTGCCCGGCGTGGCCGAGGTCAGCACCCTGAGTCTGTATCCGGTCAGCCCGGTCACCGGCGAGCGCGGCCGGCCGGTGGACCGGATCGACGTCACCGACCTGTCGACGGTGTTCTCGGTGGGGCACCGGGTCACGGTCGCCGACCCGGCGGCGGCCCCGGCCGGGACCGTGGCAACCCAGAAGGCGGCACCGTGATCAGCGAAGTGGACAAGGCACTGCGGGACATCATAGCCCTGAAGGTCCCGAACACGCCGGTGCGGTTCGAGGCGCCGAGCAAGGAGTGGGCCGAGCAGATCGGCGGCGCGCAGACCATCAACGTGTTCCTCTACGACCTGCGCGAGGCGGTGGCCGGGACCTCCGTCGGCGGCTACCGCCTCAACCAGACCCCGAACGGCTGGCTGACGGCCGACAGCGTCGGCCAGGCCACCCACACGATCGACCCGCCGCGCTGGTACACGCTGTCCTACATGGTCACCGCCTGGTATCAGGACCCTGGCGACATGCACCGCGTGCTGGAGGATCTGCTCATCGCGCTGACCACGAAGCTCACGCTCGACATCCCGTTCAGCGACGTGCTCAAGCCGCTGAGCCCCGTCGCCGAGGTGGTGGTGGCCGCGCCGCCGGACAACCGGACCGTGTCCGAGCTGTGGAGCGCGCTGGGGAACCGGCCGCTGCCGAACGTCAACCTCGCGGTGACGCTGCCGCTGGACCGGTGGCGGACGGACGGGCCGACGGCGATCGGCGGGGAGCGGGTCAAGCAGGTCGTGGTCACCGCGAGCGAGTTGCGGACGCCGTGAGCGTGCCGGTCTCGGAAATGGCGGAGTCGCGGATCGCGGTCACGGAGGATGCGGCTTCGGGTCGTACGACAGCGGGCGATGCGGCTTCCAGCGATGCGTCTTCGGATCGTGCGGCTTCCGGCGATACGGCTTCGGGCGACACAGCTTCGAGCCGTGCGGTCGCGCCGCCGCCGGATCCAACCGGCGCGACCTACCTGGCGGCGCGCCTCGACGTCGTCGAGGCCCGCATCCGCAGTGTCCTGACAGCTCGCGGCCACGCGATGTCGGGATCGGACGTCCGCTCCGTCGAGGAGCGGCTCGCCATCGCCGAAGCCGTCGGCGACCGGACCGAGGCGCTCGGCACCCGGCCGCGACTCCGGGCGCTCGCCGACGCCTGCGGCCTCGAAGCCACCGACGTCGAGTTCCTGCTGATCGCGCTGGCCCCCGAGGCCGATCCCCGATTCGGCCAGCTCTACAGCTATCTGCACGACGACGCCGACCGACGCCGCGCAACCGTCGGCCTCGCGCTGGAACTGTGCGGCGCGGCGCCGATGGACGCGGCCCATCGCTCCCGCTTCCACCCCGGTGCGCCGCTGTCGTCCAACGGCCTGCTCGCCGTGGCGGACACCGAGCAGCCCTTCCCCTTCCGCACCCTGCGCGTGCCCGACCGCGTCGCGGCCCACCTGCTCGGCGACGACCATCTCGACCCCGCCGTGACCGACGTCGCAAGGCTGGTACCCGCCGCGCCCCTTCCGCCGGCCGGCAGCCAGGCCCGATCGATCGCCGAGCAACTGAGCGCATGTCTGGCCTCTGATCGTCCCGCCTACCTGCGCGGCGCTCGCGACAGTGCCGTACTGGACATCGCCACAGCGGCGGTATCCCGAGCGGGCTTCGTCCTCGTCCTCGACCTCTCACGCATCCCCGCCGGCACCGACCCAAGAGGGATCCTGGCCGCAGCGGTCACGGAATCCCGGCTGCGTGGCTGCGGACTGGTTGTGGGGCCGCTGGAGAATCTGGGTTCTGACAGCGCGCACCTGGCGCACCTCCTGCCGGACCTCCACGGCCGACCGCTCCCCACCGTGTTCTTCGGCGAAGCCACCTGGGACGCCCGGTGGACCGGATCGCTGCCCTTGCTGCTCGACGTCCCCTCGCCCGACCACCGGGAGCGCGTCGCCTGGTGGCGGCAGGCACTGGGCGATCGGTCGCCGGAAGCCGCCGAGGCCCTGTCCCTCCACAGGCTGTCCCCGCACCGCATGCGCGGCACCGTCGAAGCCGCCGTGGCGCAGGCCGCTGCCGAACAGCGCCCCGTCACGACCGCGAGCCTGCTCCGCACCGCCCGCCTCCACAACGCCGCCGGCCTGGAACGCGTGGCGCGCCGCGTCGAACCGTCGGCGGGCTGGGACGACCTGGTCCTGGCGGCGCGCCCCACCGAGCAGCTCCACGAGCTGGCCGCCCGCCACCGCCACCGGGGCACCGTTCTGTCGGACTGGCGCCTGCGTCCGCACCATGGGCGCGGTCGCGGCGTGACCGCGCTGTTCAGCGGCGAGTCGGGGACGGGCAAGACGCTCGCGGCGGAGGTGCTGGCCGCCGTGTCCGGCGTCGACCTCTACATCGTGAACCTGGCCACCGTCGTCGACAAATACGTCGGCGAGACCGAGAAGAACCTGGAACGGATCTTCACCGCGGCCGCCGACGCCCAGGGCATGGTCTTCTTCGACGAGGCCGACGCGCTGTTCGGCAAACGGTCGAAGGTTACCGATGCCCACGACCGCTTCGCCAACATCGAGACCGCCTATTTGCTGCAACGCCTGGAGGCCTTCGACGGGCTCGCGGTGCTGGCCACCAACCTGTCCGGCAACGTCGATCCGGCGTTCCTGCGCCGCCTGGACACGATCATCCACTTCCCGCGTCCCGATGCGGCCGAGCGGGCCCGGCTGTGGGACCTGTGCCTCGGTCCGGGCGTCCCGCGCGCCGCCGGCCTGGACCTGGACCGGATCGCCGCCGCCTTCGAGTTGAACGGCGGCAACATCCGGTCCTGCGCGCTCACCGCCTCCTACCAGGCCGCCCGCACGGGCGACCCGGTGGGCACCACCGACCTGTTCGCGGCGGTGCGGGCCGAGTATCACAAGCTGGGGCGGCTCGTTGACGAGAACGAATTCACCGTCACTGCGCGGTGAAGACGTTGTTCTTGGTGGCGAAGGTCGCCGTCCCGTTCTTCGGCGCGTTGGACGCGGTCTGCCCGTTGGGGTTGGCGGCGGGGGTGGTGACGGTGAAGACGGCACTGAAGGGAGCACCCTTGATCAGCAGTGCCTTGTTGTTGTCCTTCAACAGCGTCGTAAGGTTCACACCCGGGGACGGGACGAGTTTGAGCGTGCCGGTCCCGGTGATCGAGTACCCGGACTCGGTGAAGGTCAGCGGGCCCTTGAGCGTCGGGGCGAGCTCGTCCCCTTCGAGGCACACGAACGCGCCGCCGAACGTGAGGTCCTGGCTGGTCCCGACGAGCGGCTGCGGCGTCTGGGCGACCGGGATGACGATACCCGGAATCGTTACCGAGACGGTGTCGCCGGTCACCATCACGAAGTTGTCGGCCATCAGGACCCTCACACCAAGCCTTCCCGGATCGCGTGCGCCACCGCGTGGGTGCGGTTGCGCAGCCCGTATCGGACCATGACGCCGTGCAGGAGAGTCTTCACGGTGCGCTCGGAGAAGCCGGCGCGGCGGGCGATTCCGGCGGTGTCATAACCCTGCGACGCCAGCTCCAGGATCTGCGCCTCGCGCGTGGTCAGGCCCTTGACGGTGAGCCCGTGCGGGTCCAGAACCTGCTGATGTAAGCGGCCGACCTGGTCCAGCAGGTCGCCGAGCAGATCGCCGGGCATCACGCCCTCGCCGTTCGCGGCGGCCACGACGGCCGCGACGATCCGGTCCGGGGTGGCCAGGTTCCGGTACAACAGGGCTCTGACCCCGTACGAGGCGGCGGCCGGCAGCCCGGCGGCCTCCATCCGGCCGATCAGCAGCACCGAGACGCCCGAGACGGAGGCCTGGAGCTTGCGCAGGGTCTGCAAGGTCGGGGTGTTGAGGGTCTCGGCGACGACCAGGTCGACGGCGGCGGGCCTGCCGTCCTGGGTGTCGCCGGCCAGGATCTCCACCTCCGGCCGGGTTCGCAGGTGACTGGTCACCCCGGCCTCCAGGATCAGATCCTCCGCGTGAACTCGAACAGGTATGCGCATCACGACAGTCCCCCACCTCTCCCCAGGTATGCCGACCGGGATCGGCGCGGGACGATCTCCACCGCGCCGGTGCTTCGACGTTACTGCGCGCGGCACCACTTGTCCCACCCTGTCCATGCAGAACACTGATTAACTGGCGCCCCACTGGCGAACGCCCTCCGAGCAGGGACGGGAGCCGGAACAAGAAGGCTTTCCGAGCAGGCTGGATCACGGCATGCTGTGGACAGGCGGGTCCCGCGCCCGCGGGTCGAGAGGAGTCCGCAATGGGCAGAAATCCCCAGCACGAAACGGCCCCGCGCCGCCCCGCCGCCGTCGACACCGTCCGTGAGGTCTCCGCTCAGGCCGCCTCCGCGGCGCGGGTACGGCGGCACGCGGCCCCCTACGACCTGTCGCCGACCGGCTGGCTGACCGAGGACGCGAACCACCGCGGGCGGACCCGCGGCGTCCGCGACCGCGCCGCGTATCTGGACCCTGCGTCCCTCGCACCGCGCCGCCGCACCGACGCCGAGCTCCAGGACCCGCGGCTGGCCCGGCTGGACGCCTGGCTCACCGACCGCGTGAACCGGGTCAAGGCGACGGACGAGGAACTCGCGACCGCCGAGTTCCGCGCGCAGGCCGTGATCGGCGCGCTGGACCGGATCTATCCCGGCGCGGAGGTGTACCGCACCGGGAGCATCGCGCACGGCGACGCCATGCATCCGCTGAACGACGTCGACCTCGGCGTGATCCTCACCGACCGTCCCGAACTCGGGCCCGACGGACTAGGGCCCCGGGCCGAGATGCGGCATGTGGCGGGCGAATTGGTGAAGCGGCTCAAGCCGACGTTCCCGAAGCTGTCCGCCGACCCGGAGGGGAAGCGGTCCGTGGTGCTGACGTTCAACGCCGTCCAGGGGGCATCCGACCCGGACTTCACCTGCGACGTGATCATCGCCCTGCCCGGACCGGATCAGACCCTGCTCATCCCCAACACCGACCTCCGCGGCGGCTGGGACCAGAACGATCCCCGGGGGCACGTGGACCGCGTGCAGCGCGTGGACGCCGCGTCCGGCGGGTCGCTGTCGCGCACCGTCCGGCTGGCCAAGCACTGGCGGGACCGCCACGGCAAGCCGCTCTACTCCTGGAACATCAAAACCCTGGCATTGGAGGCGTTGTCGGGGGCGTCGCACCCCTTCGAAGGGCTGTACCGGTTCTTCGAGCACTCCGCCGGGGCGGTCGCCGAGGGGCCCACGGAGAACCCGGGAAGCATGGCGTATCCGCCGCCGACCGTGGCCGGGAACCGGGGCGAGGCCACGCGGCAGCTGCTCGACGCGCTGGCCCGGCTGGAACTGGCGCGGCTGGCGGCCCTGGCCGGCAAGGACGACGCGGCCGAGCAGGCCCTCGGCCGGTTCTTCGGCGACGGGATCGACGGACCCGGCGGGGCGGCGTTCAGCGGCTGAGCGGGCGCGCCGCCGTCGTGCCTCAACGCGCCAGCATCGGGCCCATGCGCCGGATCGCGATCCGCAGGGCGAGCCAGCTGAAGACGATGAGATAGCCGGCGGCGACCGGGACCGTCGCCGGGAACCGCCCCAGCGCGGGCTCGCGGATCAGCTCAATGCTCTGATAGAGCGGCAGCACCTCGATGAACGGCTGGAGCGGGCGCGGGTAGACCGTCAGCGGATAGAAGGTCGTGGCGAACAAGAACATCGGCAGCATCACCAGCTGCACCAATTGGAGGTCCGCGAAGTCCCGCAGGTAGGTGGTCGCGGCCAGCCCGGCGGCGCCGAACGCCACGCCGACGAGCACCGAGGCGGGCACGGCGAGCAGCACCCCCGGCGAGACCACCAAGCCCAGCGCGGCCAGGGCGGCCAGGAATCCCACCGACGTGATCAGGGCATTGATGACCGCGCTGGTCACCTCGGCGTAGGCGATGTCGGTGACCGACAACGGCGTCGGCACGATCGCCTCGTAGGTGTGGTCCTTCTTGACGCGGGTGAAGACGCCGAAAATCGTGTGGCTGACAGCGGTGTTCATCGCGGTGGTGGCCAGGATCGCCGGGGCGACGTAGGCGGCGTAGCGGGTGTCGACGCCGGGCACCGAGCCCACCAGCGAGCCGACGCCGTAGCCGATCGTCAGCAGATACAGCACCGGCTCGACGAGGCCGAACACCACCGGGGTGAGCGACCGCCGGTAGATCATGAAGTTGCGCTCGACGAGGGACAGGACGCGGCGGACCGGGCCCGCCTGGTCGGCCGGGACCGGGCCGGCGGACGGCGAGTCGATCAGGGTGGGCAGCGTGGTCACGGTGAGGGCTTCCTGGTCGGCGTGCTCGGGACGAGGCGGGTCACGCGTGCAGCCGCCCGGTGTAGGCGCGGCGGGCCCAGAGCAGCCCGACGGCGGTGAGGGCGAACAGGTACCCGGCGCGGGCGGCGTCGGCGGCGGACACCGTTTCCAGGCTCAGGTCGCGGCACAGGATCACGGCCTGGGCCAGGGGCAGCGTCTCGGCGACGATCCGGACCGCCGTGGGGAGCTTGGCGAGGGCGAAGAAGGCGCCGGAGAACATGTACATCGGCATGACGATCATCCGGAACACGGTGGTGAGCCGCGCGGTCCGGCGGACACCGACCGCCCACGCGGCGACCGGCGCGGCGAAGGCCATTCCGGTCAGCACGGCGCCGCCGAGCACGGCGGGAGCCGCCCGCGGGGAGGTCAGGCCGAAGGCCGTCATCACCACGACGAACGCGGCGCTGGAGGTCAGGACCCGGAAGATGACGAACATCTGGTGGCCGGCCATGATCTGCGGCGGTTCGAGCGGGGTCGGGGTCGCGTCCCGGTAGGAGCCGTCGATGGCGGCGTAGGTCACCGGGCCGGAGGATTCGAGGAACGCGGTCTGCATGGCGGCGGCGCACAGCAGGCCCGGGGCGAAGAAGGCGGCGTAGGTAGTGCCGCTCAGCTGCGCCGGGGCGTGCTGGTCGACGAGGCGTCCGAGCCCGGCGCCGAAGCCCACCAGGAACAGGAGGGGGTTGGCGACGCTGATGACGACCGTGGCGCGCCAGGTGCGGCGGTACCGGAGGAGCCAGTATTCGAAGGTGTGGACCATGGACGGCCTCCGATCAGTCGATGAGCGAGCGGCCGGTGATGGTCAGGAACACGTCTTCCAGCGTGGCTCGTCGCACGATCGTGGAGACGGGGGTCAGGGACATGGCGCGGACCTCGGCGAGCGCGGCTTCGCCGTCGTCGGTGTAGACGAGGACGCGGTCGCGGAGGATCTCGACGCGGGGGCCGCCGCTGTGCTTGCTGTGCGCGCTGTGCTTGCTCTGTTCGTTCTGTTCGTTCTGTTCGTTCTGCTCGTTCTGCTCGCTGTGCTCACCACGGCCGCCGTCGCCGGCGTCGCCGCCGGCCAGCGAGGAGGAACGCAGCTTCTCGGCCGCGGCGTCCCTGGTGTCCAGCGGGAACCGGAGCTCCAGGACCTCGCGGGTGGTGTGGGTGCGGATCAGCTCCGCGGGCGAGCCCTCGGTCACGACCCGGCCGTGGTCGACGATGACCAGCCGGTCGCAGAGCTGCTCGGCCTCGTCCATGTAGTGCGTGGTGATCAGCAGCGTGGCGCCGTCCTGCTTCAGCCGGTACAGCCGGTCCCACAGGACTTGGCGCGCCTGGGGGTCCAGGCCCGTGGTCGGCTCGTCCAGGAGGAGCAAGTCAGGATTGTTCATCAGCGAGCGGGCGATCGCCAGCCGCCGGCGCATGCCGCCGGACAGCGCCTCGACCCGGCTGTCCGCCTTGTCCTCCAACTGGGCGAACTCGAGCAGCTCGGTGATCCGCTCGCGGATCGTGGCCCGGGGCAGTTGGAAGTATCGGCCGTATATATAGAGGTTCTCGCGGACCGTCAGCTCGCGGTCGAGACAGTCCTCCTGCGGGACGACCCCGAGCCGGGCCCGGATCGCCGGGCCCTGCGTCATCGGGTCCATGCCGAGGACCCGCAGCGTGCCGCCGCCGACCGGGGAGGTCGCGCCGATCATCCGCATCGTCGTCGATTTACCGGCCCCGTTGGGACCGAGCAGGCCGACGGCCTCGCCCCGGTGCACGGTGAAGTCGATGCCCGCCACCGCGTCGACGCATGCCCCGCCATCGCGGGCCGAGTAGGACTTCTTGAGCCCTGTCGCCACTACCAGCGCCGTTTCGATCACGCACGGAGTCTACTGATTTTCTACAACGAGCAGCAATTATTTTACTACTGGATGAAATTTGACGCGCGCCTTCTGTCGTGCCGACAACGATGCGCAGAGATCCAGACGCGACGTAAGGTCTGAGCATGACTGGTGGCGTCGTCCGTGGTTGACACCGATTCCGGGCCCGTCGAGTCGGACGACGCCTCGCTCGCCGACGACGACACCGAGGCCGTGCCTCTGCTCCCCTACCGGTCGAGGCTGCGCCGGCTGGGTCGACGGCTCGTCGGCATCGCGGCCGTCGTCTTCGTCACGACCACCTTCCTCTCCACGGCCTACAACGCCGCGACCGACCGACGGGCGTCCGTACCGGCGGGGCTCAGCTACATCCAGACCGGAGACGTGTCCACGCGATACCGTGCCTGGGGCAGCAGCGGAACGCCGATCGTGCTGGTCCACGGCTTCATCGAGTCCGCCGACACGTGGCAGTACCTCGCTCCCCTGCTCGCCGCGCAAGGACACCGCGTCTACGCCCTCGACATCGTCGGCTGGGGCTACACCCAGCGGGTCGGGCCCTACGACATCGGACATCAGGCCCGCCAGGTCGAAGCCTTCATCGACGCCCTGCATCTGGACCGGCCGCTCCTCGTCGGGCACTCCAGCGGCGCGGCGGTAGCAGCCCTCGCGACCTTGAACGCCCCCCAGAAGGTCGGCGGCATCATGTTCCTCGACGGCGACGGCCTGGCCACCGGCGCGGGCCAGAAAACCCCGCTCACCCACCTCTTCCTCAACCCCTACCGCACGACCCTGATGCGCCTTGCCGTCCGCTCCGACACCGTCGTCCGCGGCATCTACTCAGCCACCTGCGGGTCCGGCTGCCCCAAGCTCGACGCCGCCGGCCTCGACCAATGGCGCCGCCCCCTGGAGGTACCCGGCGCGGAGGAATCCCTGTGGAGCATGGTCAACCTCGGCGTCGCGGGCCTACCCCCGGCCCGCCTCGCCGAACTGGCCGCCCTGCCGCTCCCCAAGTCGGTCGTCTTCGGCGGCGAGGACTCCTCCTACGCTCCGGACGCCCCACAGACCACCGCCACCCGCATCGGCGCCCCGCCCCCGACGATCATCCCGGGAGCTCGGCACCTCACGTCGGTCAACAGCCCGGAGCAGGTGGCGGCGGCGGTTAAGGAGTTGGCGGGGCGGAAGGGGTAGCGGGGGTCGCGGGCTCACATGCCTGCGGCAGGACGGTCACTCGTCGATCGGCGGCAGGACAGCTGGCAAGGCTTGAGGCCCGGTTTCGGAGCGAGTCCATAACCGCTTCTTGGCGAGGCGGAACTCGGGCCCGTCCCCGGCGATCTCCAGCAGAGCCTCCTCCGGAAGCCCGGCCTCCTCGGGCAATACAGTCCGTAGAGACCGGGGTCGCCGTAGCCGGCCATCCCACGAACAATCAGCGGCTCCCCGCCGTCCAGCCGCACAGCCAAGGCCAGTTCCCAGCCGGGGTGTTATACCCGGGCGCTACCCGCCGCGGTGTCCGACGGCGGCAGCGGACGGCACTTTATTCGAACTCTGCGATGCTGTCGATATCTGAACCCTGACATAAAGCCGCCACAGTCACGATTTGGTCACGGCCGAACGAGCGTTCTCGCGCGCCGCGCTCACTGGCAGTAGCAGTCGGCGCGGCATTTGGGGAAGCTTGGCTGCCCTTTGCCATGATTCACCCCCTGCACGGCCCGCAGCCAAGATCAGTGGCCGAACGCCCGTTGATAACGATTCGGTTCGATCAACCCCATTGACTCAGGGCTCTACAACACTTAGCGTCCGCTGGCGCGCTGTCGACGCGCACCCCTTACATCAGTACACGAAGGGTCTCTCCATGCACCATGCACGTGAACGACGCAGACTTTTCAGACAGTTGACATATTCAACGCTGGTGGCGACGCTTGCTGGCGGACTCATGGTCAGCGGTGGCCAGGCGTGGGCACAGTCCGCCGCGCCCACGCCGTCGCCCTCGGCGGGTTCCACGACGGCGGACGGCAAGAGCACGACGCCGGCCAAGCCCGGGAGCGACAACTCGGCCAAGGAGAGCAACACCGGGCCGGTGCAGAAGGTGGCCGCTGCCTCGCCGGAGAAGCTGGCGGCGCAGAAGGACCTGTCTGACGCGACGGCGAAGGCCAAGGCGAGCGGCAAGGCGGCCCCGGTCGACTCGCAGACCACGATTTACGCGACAACCGTGGCGAACCCTGATGGTTCGTTCACCTCGACGGAGAACATCGCGCCGCAGCGGGTCAAGCAGAACAACGCCTGGGTCCCGGTCGACACCACCCTGAAGCAGGCAGCCGACGGCACCTGGCAGACCAAAGCCTCCGTGTTCGGCGTCACCATCTCTGGCGGCGGCACCGCCCCACTGGCCGTCGAGGATGACCGCGCCGGGCACGTCCTCACCGTCACCTGGCCCACCGCCCTTCCCAAGCCGCAGGTCAGCGGCAACACCGCCACCTACCCGGCGATCCTGCCCGGCGTGGACCTGAAGCTGACCGCCACCGCCTACGGCGTCAGCGACGTCCTGGTCATCCACGACGCCAAAGCCGCCGCCAACCCGGCCTTGCAGAGCCTGCACCTGGGCATGTCCAGCCCCGGACTGACCGTGAAGTCCGACAACGCCGGCGGTCTGAAAGTCACCGACAAGGACGGCAAGGACCGCTTCACCGGCACCACCCCGATGATGTGGGACTCCGCGACGGCACCGGCCGCCAAGGCCGCCGCCACCCCGGATCAGAGCTCGAACACGGCAGCGCCGGACACCAACGACATCACCAAGTCCCCGGCGCTGACTTCACACCTGGCCAAGATGCCCATCACCACCGGCGGCAACGGCGTCGACTTCCGCCCCGACGCCAGGATGCTCGGCGACCCCGGCACCATCTACCCGGTGTATCTGGACCCGGACATCACCCCGGTCTACTCCAACGAGCGCGCCGAGATCTGGCAGTGCGGCGACACCGAATACATCAATGGCGCCGGCGAGACCGGCAGCCAGACCATGCGTCTGGGCTGGCACTCCTGCGGCGGACTGATCCGCGGCATGCTCCAGTTCGACACCAGCCAACTGGTCGGCCTTGAGGACGTCTCCGACTACATCGACCGAGCCAACATCAGCCTGCACAACCAGTACCAGTGCACGCCGGTGACCGTCTACCGCACCGGACCGATCCAAACCGGCGTCAGCTGGAGCAACCAGGGCGGCAAGAGCATCTGGTCCGGCGGCACCGCCGGGCAGCTCCCCGGCCAGGCACAAGGCTGCCCCACCCAGAACGTCGGGCAGCAGTTCACCATCGACGACCTGGCGCAGGCCAAGGACGCCGCGTTGCACGACTGGGGCACCATCACTCTGGGATTCCAGGCCACCAACGAGGGCATCCACTCCACCTCGAACTACATGGCCTACTACGCCTCCCCCAACGGCGTCTGGGGCGCCAGCGAGCCGACCCTGACCGCGCACTGGTGGAGCTGGCCGACCGTCTCCAACTTCGGCGTCAGCGCCGCGCCGATCAACAACCACGGCGTGACCCAGAACATCTGCGGCCCGGACAAGCTCCACCCCGGCTATCTGCCCATCACCAGCACCCCGGTCCAGCTGTCCGCCGACGTCAGCGACGTCGACCAGGGCCACGACCTCGGCTTCGCCTACGAGCTCGACGCCTACAACCTCGTCGGCGACTGGCTCGGCAACACACCCCTGTCGACACAGAAGTTCCCGTATCCGACAGCCAACACCCCCCGGCACATCACCGCCCCGCTGACGACCAACTTCGTCGACGGCGAGATGTACCAGATCAACCCATGGGCCTGGGACACCGTGGAGAATCAGAACGGTGACAACTGGTCGTCCAGCGAAGGCGGGGACTGCTGGTTCATCGCCGCCACCACCGCCCCCGGCCAGCCCACCTTCGGCGCCACCACCTACCAGCGCACCGGCCAGCACCTGGCCTCCTACCCCACCGTCGGCACCGGCGGCAACCTGACGGTCACGGCCGTCGCGCCGACCACCCCGATCGCCCGCTTCGACTGGGCCCTGAACACCGCCTCCACCAATGAGGGCGACGGCCACTGCACCAAGGCCGGCAACAACTGCGGATCGATCAGCACCTGGGGTACCAGTCCCAGCGCCACCATCTCGATCCCCGCCGGCCCTGGCAACGGCGAACACTGGGGCAACAACTACATCTACGTCAGCGCCGTGGACGCCGCCGGCAACGTCTCCCCCTATGGCCGCTTCGACTTCTTCGAAGCCCAGGCGTTCCAGCCGGTGTCCTTCGGCAACGTCACGGGTGACGGCACCCCCAACGTCATGTCGACGGACAGCGCCGGAAACCTGGTGATCTACCCGGCCAACCGCGACATGTCCAAGAGCACTGACCCGAACGCCACCGCGGCCGCCAACGCCATCCAGGTCGCCCCGGCCGCGACCGCGCCCAACGACACATCCTGGGCCAGCGCGCTCTACACCCACCGCGGTGCGGAAGTCGTCCAACCCACCGACGACCTGTTCGCCTTCGACCACACCGGCGACGGCACCGGCCACATGTACTACTACCGCAACGCCCAGACCGCATCAGCATCCACACAACCCGGCTACAACCCACCCGACACCGTCAACGCCTTCACCCAGACCGCCCGCACCCAAGTCCAGCGGCCCGCCTGCACCCCGGCCGCCAACAACGGCTGGTGCACCGGCTACAACCAGACCAGCTGGAACGACGTCAAAAAGATCATCGCCCTCGGGCCGGTGACCGGCGGCTGTGACATCGTCCACCCGACGATGGCCTGCAAAACCAACCTGATCACCGTCGAAACCGACGGCGTCTCCCCCGCCCGAGTGTGGCTGTTCACCGCCGCCGGCACCGGCGCCGTCCGCAGTCCGGTCCTGCTGTCCACCTCGACGCCGACGTGGGACTGGGCCTCGGACCGCCTGACCCTGATCGCCCCCGGCAACGCCTCGCACCATCCGGCTCCGACCGGGGCGCCAGCCGCCGGCGGCATGCCCGACCTGTGGGCCGACTACGACGGCACCCTCTGGCAGTTCACCAACCACTCCGACACCGGCATCCTCGGCGCGGGCCTGGGCGACCTCAGCGCCAAGACCCGGCTCGGCAGCACCGACCAGTTCAAGGCCTACGACTGGGTGTCCTCGGCCGGTGACCTCAACGGCGACGGCAACCCCGACCTGTGGACCATGGCCAACGGACGCCTCGACGTCCTGTTCGGGCCGCTCACCGGCACCATCGATCTGTCCGAGCAGTCGCAGACCACTGCCACGCTGATGGAATGGGGCGCCAGCCTCGGCGTCACCAGCCTGCAAGGCAGCCAAGTCACCCCCGGGTCGGTCGGGCAGGTCGTCTCCGACATCAGCGGCGGCCCCGGCGGCCAGATGTGCCTCGACGACCTCAACGGCGCCCAGACCAACAACACCATCGCCGACATCTACCAGTGCAACGGCACCCGACCCCAGAAATGGAAGTTCGGAGCCGACAGCACCATCCGCTCCGTCGACGGAACCGGCGCGGCCAACCTCTGCCTGGACAGCGGCGGACCCGCAGTGCAGGGATCGAAGGTCGTGCTGTACACCTGCCAGCCGAACAACATATGGCAGCAGTGGCGCACCATCCCCTCGCCCTCGGCACCCGGCCACTTCTGGATCTACAACCCGAACACCGGATTCTGCCTGGACGACACCAACCGCTCGAACGCCAACGGCACCCAGTTCCAGAGCTGGCAGTGCATTGACACCACCAGCTCCCCGGCGCCACAGCAGACCTTCGCGCTGCCCGGTGCCGACGGCCAGTCCCAGGGCATCGAGGCCGAGAACCTCGGCGCACCGTGGGGCAGCAACAACGGCGGCACCTCCCAGGTGCAGTTCAACTGCTGCGGCGGGTCCTGGTCCAACGGCGCCCAGCTGATGCTGGTCAACAACACCGCCGGCTCGACCCTGACGCTCAACTACAACGTGACGAAGGCCGGCACGTACCAGATCGCTCCGATCATGACCAAGGCGGCCGACTACGGCACCGTCTCCCTGACCGTGGACAACGCCGCCAAACCGCTGCCCACGGTGTTCGACGGGTATCAGAGCTCTGGGGTGTCCACCACCCAGGTCCCGTTCGGCACCGTCACCCTGACCCCGGGCAACCACAGCTTCACCTTCAAGGCCGCCGGGACCAACCCCGCGAGCATCAACGCCCGCTACAACCTCGGCGTCGACAAGCTCGTCCTGGTGCCGACCGGCAGCTCCGTGCCGGCTCCGGCGCTGAACGTCCCGACGAGCGGACTCGTCGGCGTTCCGGTCACCGCGGACGCCAGCGGCACCTACCCGGGCACCGCCGCCATCAGCGGCTACACCTTCGACTTCGGCGACGGCACCACCGCCGTCCAGCAGTCGACGGCCACGGCCGCCCACACCTACACCGCCGTCGGGACCTACCTGATCAAGGCGACGCTCACCGACGGCACCAACACCGTCACCACCTCCTCGACCATCACCGTCACGGCCGGCGCGACCAACCAGTGGAAGCTCAACGACGGCACCGGGACCACCGCGGCCGACTCGGGCACCACGGGCGGCGCGCCCGGGACGGTGAGCACCCCCGGCGTCACGTTCAACGCCGCCGGCTACGCCACGTTCGCCGGCACCTCCGGCGCCGTCTCCACCAGCGCCCCCACCGTGGACACCACCAAGAGCTTCACGGTGTCCGCGTGGGTCAACATCACCGCTGCCAACCCCGGCTACCAGACGATGGTGGTGCAGCGGGGCAATCAGCACTCCGCATTCTACCTGGAATACAACGGCAGCACGTGGCAATTCGCCCGCGCGTTGGCCGACACAGCCGGTATCAACGCGGCCCGCATCGCCGCCCCGTCGCCCGCGGTCCCCAGGACCTGGACGTATCTGGTCGGCACCTATGACGTCATCCAGGGCACGATGACGTTCTACGTCAACGGCCAGCTCGTCGGCACCGCGACCGACACCACGCCGATGGCCTCCACCGGACCGCTGGTCATCGGCCAGGGCTTCGTCAACGGCAGCGCGAACAACTACTTCACCGGCAGCGTCGGCGACGTCCGCGTCTACCAGCAGGCCCTGACCCCCGACCAGACGCAGTACCTGTACCAGAACAGCGGCTTCGCCAAGCCGCCGGTGCCCGGCTTCGCCGGCACGCTGATCTCGGCCAACGCCGACGCCAACAGCCTGGGCCGCCAGGTGTGCCTGGACGACCTCAACGGAAGCCTGGCGAATTCCACCACCGTCATCGACGTCTACGACTGCAACGCCACCTGGCCGCAGCAGTGGTCCTTCGGCGCCGACGGCACCGTCCGCCTGATGGGCGCCAACCCCGCCAGCCCGCCCAACAAGTGCCTGGACACCGGCGGCGTCAACACTCAGGGCTCGAAGGTGACCCTGTACGACTGCCAGGCCAACAACCTCAACCAGATCTGGAAGATCGTCCCGTCCGCTTCCAACCCCGGAAGGATCACTCTCCAGAACCCGGCCAGCAGCATGTGTCTGGACAACTCGGCCGGGAGCGTCAGCAACGGCAACCCGCTCCAGTTGTGGAGCTGCCTGGACAACGCCAACCAGCAGTTCACCGGGCCGTCCACGATCGGCGGCCAGCAGCGGGCCGAGGGCGAGTCGGTCTGGGGCGGCGCCACCGGCGGCACCATGGCCAAGCAGACCAACTGCTGCAACATCACCTTCTCGAACAACGCCCAGGAGATGCTGACGGCGACCGCGGTCAACGCGACGATGAACCTGGACTACTACGTCGCGAACCCCGGCCTCTACCAGGTCATCCCGACCATGACCAAGGCTCCCGACTACGGGATCCTGGCCCTGGCGGTGGACGGGACCACGCTGGCCAACACCATGGACGGCTACAACGCCACCGTCACCACCGGACAGTTCACCTTCGGCACCGTCAACCTGACAGCCGGAGTGCACCACTTCACCTTCAAGGTGACCGGCACCAACGCGGCCAGCACCGGTAACAAGTACAACGCCGGTGTCGATGTCTTCCGACTCGTGCCGACGGCGTCATGACCGGCGAGAGGCGAGACGGAGGAACTGACCGACAACGAGTGAACGAAAGCGAATAACCGAACAGGAGGCGGGCCGGCGCGACACTCGCGCCGGCCCGCTTTTTCGTCAGGAAGCTGATTCAGGCCGCATGCCGTGCCTGGCCATCAGCTCCATCTCCTGCTCGCGGGTCGGCGCCGCGTCGGGGTCGGACCACAGCTCGTGCAGCTCGCGGAAGTAGCCGTCCATGGCCGGCGCGTGCACGATGAGGACGCCCGCTGTCTCAGTCCCCTCATTGCCGAAGCTGTGCATCACGCCGCCGGGGACCAGCACGAAGGATCCCGCGCCCCGGGTGGCCGTCTCCTCGTCCAGCGAGAACGTGACCTCGCCGCGCAGGACATAGAAGGCCTCGTCCGCGCCGACGTGCACGTGCCGCGGCGGCCGACGCCCGCCGGGCGGCAGATCCCGCTCCATGAACGAGAACGAGCCGTGGGTCGTGGACGCCAGGGCTTTGAACACCATCTCGCTGCCACGGGCCTGAAAGTGCGTACCTTCACCCGGACCGAACACTTGAGCTGTCATTACCCTGACTTTCTGGCCGAGGGACAGGCCGCGCAATACGTCGGGCGCGCAGGAATCCCGCGGTGGACGGTCCGACGGCCGGCGGCATCTCACGACCATACCCGGCGGCCAGGTCCTCCAGCCCGGCGAACTCGACCTGCCAGCCGTGGACTGCGAGCCAGTCGGCGGTGCCGGGACCGAGGCCGCCGCGCCACAGGTCGGTCAGGGCGGTGAGTCCGTCCTCGCGGGGCGTGCCGCTCACGTCGCGGCCCTGCTCCAGCATCAGAATGCTGCCAGGAGCCGCCAACTCGCCGACGGCGCCCAGCAGCCCGGCCGCCTGGTCGGCGTCCAAGTAGACCAGCAGCCCCTCGGCCAGCCACGCCGAGGGCCGCGCGGCGTCGAAACCGGCTGCCCGCAAGCGATTCGGCCAGTCCGGGTCGACCAGGTCCAGGGGCAGCACGATGCGCTCGCAGTGCGGCCGGGCGCCGTGCTCGGCCAGAACGCGGTCCTTGAAGGCCAGGATCGGCGGCAGGTCCAGCTCGAAGACTCGGGTTCCCTCCGGCCAGGGCAGGCGGAACGCGCGAGCGTCCAGGCCGGCCGCGAGCAGCACCACCTGATCGACGCCGGCCGCCATCAGCTGTTCGTCGTAGTGGCGGGTCCGCAGAATGCCTTGCGCGACCAGGCGCTTGGCCAGCGGAGAGGCCGGCCCGGCGACGTCCATCGGGATGCCGGACGCCTCGATGAAGACCTGCGCGTAGGGATCGGTGAACAGCGGCTCCGGCTGCGCGGTTTCGAAGGCGCGCACGCGGGCGACCGCCAACGCCGTGCGGGACACCGGGCTCAGCGCCGCCGCGGGGTCCGCGACGATGTCCGCCGCGACGCCCTCGGGCTCATGGTTCGTCATAGCCCGCAAACTACATCGCTACCGATACATCTGTGAAGATGTATTCTGGCGGGCATGGACGGCGTGCGGCTTCTCCGGCTCGGCAAGCGGCTGACCGAGCTCGGCCGGGAACTGGTCACCGATCCGGCGTCGGCGACCCTGACCCCGGGCGAGATCGCGGTGATCGCGGACGTCTACGGGCACCCCGGGACCTCGGTGCAGGACGTCCGGGCCCGCACCGGCTTCGCCCAGAGCCACGTCTCGACCTCGGTGGCGCGGCTGCGCGAGCGCGGGCTGCTGGACACCGGGCCCGACCCGGCCGACGGCCGCCGGACCTTGCTGACCGCCTCCGCGGAGGCCCGCGACTACATCCGCGCCCGCGCCGCCGACCCCGCCGAGCCGGTCCTCGCCCGCGCCGTGCCCGACCCGGCCGCCGCCCGCCGGGTCGCCGAGCTGCTCGACGAACTCGCCACCCTGCTGCTGCCGGGACCGGCCCGGGACTGACCCCCGACCACAGCCGCACCGAGCCGCCGGAACCACAGGCCGCACCCCGCCCGGGTTCGTAAAATCGTTACCGGCCGGTTCGGCCGCCGCGTGGGGAGGGTGTCTTGGAATCGTCAGAGCCGCGACCGGATCCATCGCGGGCATCGGATATGACCGACTTCATCGCGGCGCTGGACCAGTTGCGCATCTGGGCGGGCAACCCGTCGTTGCGCCTCCTGGCCCAGCGCGTCGGCCCCTTCCTGCGGCCACCCCGGCCGATGAGCCACTCGACGCTGGCCGACGTGTTCCGCCCCGGACGACGTCGGCTCGACCTGGACGTCGTGGTGGCGGTGCTGCGCGCACTCGGGCTGGACGAGGCCGAGGTGTCGCACTGGCGGGACAACTGCCTCCGGGTCCACGCCGAGCAGAAGACCGGCGGACCGGTCGGGGTCTTCCGGCAGCTGCCGCCGGACCTGGCCACGTTCACCGGCCGCGAGGACGAACTGCGCGCCCTGATCACGGCCGCCGCCCGGACCACCTCGGGCACGCCCACCGTCGTCATCTCCGCGATCGAGGGCATGGCCGGCATCGGCAAGACCCGGCTCGCGGTCCACGCCGCGCACCAACTCGTCCGCGCGGGCCACTACCCCGACGGGCAGTTCTTCGTGAACCTGCGCGGCTTCGACCCCGAGCAGTCGCCCGCCGACCCCACGGACGTCCTCGACGCGCTGCTGCGCCAGCTCGAAGTCCCCGCCTCCCACATCCCGGCCGGCCGCGACGAACGCGCCGCGATGTTCCGCGACCGCCTCCACGACAAGCACGCCCTGCTGATCCTGGACAACGCCGCCGGCGAGGACCAGATCAGGGACCTGATTCCGGCGAGCCCCACCTGCCTGGTCCTGATCACCAGCCGCCGCAGCATGGCCCAACTCGACGCCGCGCACCTGCACCAGCTCGACGTCTTCCCGCTCCACGAAGCGATAGCGCTGCTGGCCCAGGTCGCCGGCGCCGCCCGCGTCGCCGCCGAACCGGAAGCCGCGGCCGAGATCGTCCACCGGTGCGGCTACCTGCCCCTCGCCGTGTCCGTAGCCGCCTCCCGCCTGCGCTCACGCCCCACCTGGATGCTGTCCCACCTGGCCCAACGCCTGCGCGACAACACCATGGCGGCCCTGACCGTCGGCGGCAAGGAACTGCCGCAGATCTTCGAACTCTCCTACCGCGCCCTGCCCGAAGCGGCCCAACGCGTCTTCCGCCTGGCGGGCCTGCACGTCGGGGAGGACTTCAGCGCCCCCGGCATGGCCGCCCTCGCCGACCTGGAACCGACCGCCGTCCTGCCCCTGCTCGACCTCCTCCAGGACGAGAACCTGATCCAGGAGAACACCCAGGGCCGCTACGAACTCCACGACCTGCTCCGCGTCTTCGCCCGCCACTGCCTCGACGCCGAGGAACCGGCCCCCGACCAAGCCCTGGACCGCCTCCTGGACTGGTACCTGAACACCGCCGACGGCGCCGCCCGCATCATGACCCCCTCCCGCATCCCCACCGTGACCACCCAAGTCGCCCCCGGCCGCCACCGCCTCCCCCTCCACGACTACCGCCAGGCCCAGGAATGGCTCGACGCCGAACACTCCTGCCTGATGTCAGCCATCCACCTCACCGCCGACACCGACCGCCACCACCACCTCTCCCTCCTCCCCCGCGCGATGTACGAACTGTTCCGCCACCGAGGCCACACCCGCGACTGGGAGAACGCCTGCCGCCTCGCCATCACCTCCGCCCACCGCCACCACGACCAGGACACCGAAGCCTGGATGACCAACAGCCTCGGCCTCGCCCTCACCCGCCAAGGCCGCCTCACCGAAGCCATCACCGAATTCCAAACCTCAGCCGACCTCCGCCACACCCTCGGCCAATACCCCTTCGAACTCTCCGCCCTGACCAACCTCGGCCTGACAGCCATCCAAACCGGCCACCACGAAGCCGCCGAATCCACCTTCCACAGAGTCCTGGCCCGCAACCAAGAAGCCGAAGACGTCTGGCACGGCCGAGCCCTCAGCGGCCTGGGCGAGATCTACATCGAACGCAACGAACTCACCAAAGCCCTGAAAGCAAAACAAGACTCCCTAGCGATCTTCCTCAAACTCCGCGACCAGGTCAACGTCGGCGAGGAGTACCTAACCCTCGCCCAAATCCTGTACCGCCAAGGAGAACCCGAGGAATCAACCCGATACCTCCGCCTAGCACTGGAAGTCAACGAGGAACTCGGCGTTCTGAACGTACTCGGCATGGCATGGGAGCTCCAAGCCGAGATCTGGAACGACGAAGGCAACCGCCCAGGCGCAATAGAGGCCCTGACCAAGGCCTACGAGCTCCTGGCGCAGTCCGACGAGGTGTTGGCGCAGCGGGTGGCCGGGCGCCTGGAGGAGTTGAGGGGCAGCGCCGCGAGCAACAGCCACTAGCGCCGCTGCTCACACATGACGGATGGCGGACACAAGACCCGGTCAACATCGCGGCCCGGCACCTGGCCGCCATCACAACCAATGGCAGCTAGCAGCATCGCAACCGACTTCTTGTCCACCATCACGACCGGCGGCGGCCAGCAAAACCGGTGGTCATCGCGACCGGTTGCCCCGCTTTTGACTTTTGCTTTGCCCCAAAGTTAGGTCTTCGGTTCCGGTCTTTCCGTCGCTTCGGCGGGCGCAGCCAATCGCGCCGCCCAGGCGGTGTCAAGGCTCGCATGAGCTGGGGCACAAGCCTGAAGGGTCGCCTTGATACCGCCTGGGCGGTGTGATTCCTTCAGGCGACGATGCGACGGAAAGACCGGAACCGAAACCGGAACCCACCACAAAGCCGCACGTCCCCGCCTGGCCCACTCTTTCCAGAGCGAGGCCCTCCCCGGAGGGGCCGCCGGAGGCGCAGTTGACCTTGACTGGCCTAATGATTCCCGGGAGCGAGTCCATGGGGCAGACTTCCGGGTTACAGCTGCCGGCTGGTGAGCACTGCATTGGCCTGGACTATCAAGTCCTAATCAAAGAACGTGCCCCAGCCGGTTGGCCGGG